>NZ_JANSHU010000008.1:0-96821 GCF_047461755.1 Synechococcus sp. R65.1
GCAGCTAGAGCGCCAATACCGCAACAGCCCTTCCTACCGTCCCCACCCTTAAGTTATTCTTCGAGAAGCCTCTGAAAATCCTTGAGAGGATCCCTGAGGGCGCGAGCAGTGTCTTTGCTGGCCGAAGGTCGGCGTTTTCTTCCCTGAATCATGGTTGTCAAGTCTCCGCCACCCATTGTCTACATCGTCCTGGGTCTATTGCTACTCTGGGGCGGTCATCGCGCTTGGCAGGCGGGCTATGTTCGCTGGCCGGAAGGCATTTCTCTACCGCCAGTATCGCTGCCAGGGTTGGGGGGTGGAGCACAAGATCTGCTCCTGACCAGCGGCGAGCGCACCTTGTTTGCCGATAGCAGCCCCGCTGCCGTTGCCGCTGCAGAGCTATTGCGCCAAGGTAACCTCAGCGCGGCCATCTCGGTGTTGGAAATGGGTCTGCAAAGCAACCGCAACGACCCAGAAGCTCGCATTTTCTTGAACAACGCCCGCGCCCAGCAGCAAGGCAGTCCCTTGAGCCTGGCGGTGGTGGTGCCCATCTCCAGCAACCCCAACCGCGCCAAAGAGACCCTGCGGGGGGTGGCACAAGCTCAGGAGGAGCTTTTCCAACAGGGGGGAATCGGAGGACGGCTGCTGCGGGTAGTGATTGCCGACGATGGCGATAACCCTGAGCGAGCAGCAGCGGTGGCCAAAGCCCTGGTGGCGCAGCCTGAGATCTTGGGGGTGATTGGCCATAACACCAGCGATGCCACCCTGGCTGCAGCCGAGGTTTATCAGCCTGCCGGCTTGGCGATGATCTCCTCCACCTCCACCAGCACTCGCATCAGCATGCTGGGGGATGCCATTTTTCGCACCGTGCCCTCGGATCAAGTGGCCGGCACGCAACTGGCCCGTTATGCTCTCAACACGTTGCGGCTGCAAAGGGTGGCCATCTTCTACAACCCCAACAGCGCCTACAGCTCCAGCCTGCGGGACGCCTTTGCCTCCACCCTGACCAGCGAAGGGGGCATCGTGCTGGCGGAGTTCGACTTATCGGCGTCGGACTTCAACCCCCAGGCCAGCCTGCAAAGGGCCGTCGGCCAAGGAGCCCAGGTAGCTTTTTTAGCTCCCACGGCTTCCGTAGCCGAAAAAGCGCTGGCCGTAGCCCGCGAGAACGCTGTAGCTGGTAAGCCCCTTGCTCTTCTGGGCGGCGATGTGCTCTTCAGCCTCACCACATTGCAAGAAGGGGGAGCAGCGGTAGAGGGCTTGGTGGTGGCGGTACCCTGGCATCCCCAGGTGCCGCGCAACCGTGAGTTTGCCCAGAAGGCAGCCCAGCTCTGGGGAGGGCAGGTGAGCTGGCGCACCGCTCTGGCTTATGATGCCACCCGGGTTTTCTTGCAAGCTTTCAGCCAAGGAGCCACCAGCCGCAACGCTGTGCTGGCCCGTTTGCAGGATCCCAACTTCCTCCTCCAGGACGGGGCTTCGGGAGAGGTGCGCTTCTTGCCCTCCGGCGACCGCAATGCTCCCCATGTGCTGGTGCGGGTTGAGCCCGGCAACCGCTCCGGTACCGGCTACGATTTTGTGCCTCTCCCCTAGGGATCCTGGCAGACGCTACAGTGGGGGATGCTCTCAATCTCCTCAGAATCGAATGGATCCCATGCCCACTCGGATCACAGCCTGCTTTCAGGCGCTGCGCAGCCGTGGTGAAAAAGCCCTCATCCCCTACCTCACCGCTGGGGATCCCAACTTGGAAACCACCTTTGAGGCTTTGCAGGTTCTGGATCAGAGCGGCGCCGATCTTATCGAGCTGGGGGTACCCTACTCGGATCCCTTGGCCGATGGGCCGGTGATCCAAGCAGCAGCTAGCCGTGCTCTCCGGCGGGGCGTGACCTTGGGCGCCATTTTGCAGGGGTTGCAGGGCCTCTCGCTGCAGGCCCCTCTCATCCTCTTTACCTACTACAACCCCATCTACCAGCTCGGCATTCCCACCTTTGTGCAGCAGCTGCGCTGGGCCGGCTGTGCCGGCTTAGTCGTCCCCGACCTACCCCTAGAAGAGGCTGAACCCCTGCGGGAAGCGACGCAGGCAGAGGGGATCGACCTCATCTTACTGGTGGCCCCCACCAGCCCCCCTGAGCGCATGAGGCGCATCGCCCAACACTCCAGCGGCTTTGTCTACCTGGTCAGCACCACCGGCGTTACCGGCGAGCGATCCACTCTGGAGCAGCGGCTCCCTGCCTTGCTGCAGCAGTTGCGCCAATCCACCTCCCTGCCGATTGGGGTGGGCTTCGGCATCTCTACCCCTGAGCAAGCCCGCCAGATCGCCCTCTGGGGAGCAGATGCAGCCATTGTTGGCAGCGCCTTTGTGCAGCGGCTGACCAGAGCTCCCACCCCTGCCCAGGGGCTGCAACAGATTGCCTACTTCTGCCGCGATCTCAAGGCTGCCCTGCAAGGAGTGGGAACTCTGCACCTTTGACGGCTGCAGCCGGAGCCCTCAAAGGGAATGAAACAAATATTTACATCCTTTTGGCCCCCTGCCGGCCAATTCCCTGCTCGCTGGACGCTAGAACTGGAAACTCGGCAGCCGACTAGACCTTTCGGTGTCGGCTTGTTTGTAAATCTTCACAAAATCCTCATCGCTCCCGCGCTATAAAATTGACCTGGATGCTCGGCTGTCTGAAGGTTGCAGGAGTTCTCGACCGATCTCAAACTCTGGGGCTTCAGTGGGGGAGTTTCAAGCAACCTCCACGGGATCCCCGGTTTTTGGGAAGCAGATTCCGCATCCAGCAAGGCTCGGTAGCTGGCTTTTGAGAGGATCAGCCAGTCGCTCATCCTTGACTTTGGAAAAAAAACAAAAGGAGATCCATTATGCAAGACGCCTTTACCCGGGTGATTACTCAGGCAGATGCACGTGGGGCTTTTCTAAGCGAACAAGACTTTGCTCGTTTGGAAGCTTTGGTGGCAGAAGGCAACAAGCGCCTGGATGCCGTCAATCGCATGACCAGCAACGCTGCTCAAATTGTGGTCAACGCAGCCCGTTCTCTGTTTGCCCAGGAGCCAGATCTCATTGCTCCTGGCGGTAACGCCTACACTAACCGTCGCATGGCTGCTTGCCTGCGCGACCTTGAGATTATCCTGCGCTACATTACCTACGCCACCTTGGCAGGGGACAGCTCAGTGCTGGAAGATCGCTGCCTGAACGGTCTGCGAGAAACTTACATTGCCCTGGGGGTGCCCACCAGCTCCATGGCCAATGCCATTGCGGCCATGAAGAGGGAAGCCCTGGCCAAGATCATGGATCCAAACGGCATCACCCCTGGCGACTGCTCAGCAATCCAAAGCGAAGTGGCCAGCTACTTCGATAAGGCGGCTGCTGCCATTCTGTAAGGTATCTCGGTTTTCGGTGAGGGTCAGTTTCTTTCATAGCCAGCCGAGAATCTAACGGGGCAGTAAAGGAGCTGCCTGTTGGTTGCCTTTACTAACAGTCAACGTATTGAGGAGTTGCAAATGAAAACCGTTATCACCGAAGCAATTGCCGCTGCTGACAATCAAGGGCGCTTTCTCAACGCCAGCGAGCTGCAGGCGGTGAGCGGTCGCTACCAGCGGGCTGCTGCCTCCCTAGAAGCGGCTCGGGTGTTGACCCAGAACCAGCAGACGCTGGTGCGCGAAGCGGTGCAGGAAGTGTTCAAGCGCTTCCCCTACTTGAGCCAGCCGGGTGAAATGGGGCATGGCGAGGTCTTCCAGGCCAAGTGTGCCCGTGACATCGGCTACTACCTGCGCTTTATCACCTACTCGCTGGTTGCCGGTGGCACTGGTCCTCTCGATGAATACCTGGTGGCCGGTCTGCGGGAAGTGAACCGCGCTTTTAACCTTTCCCCCAGCTGGTACATTGTGGCTCTGCAACACATGAAGAGCCGTGCTCTGGGCATGCTGAAGGGCCAAGCGGCCAATGAAGCTGCCATCTACTTCGATTACGCCATCAACGCCCTTAGCTAGGGGAGGCTAAGCTAGGCCTCCTTAGGCAGGAGGGCAATTCCTTCTAGCAGTTTGCCTGGCAGGCAGCAGCCTGGAGAAAGCCGGGTTGCTTGCCTGCAGGCTCAAGCCAGAGGGAAGGCATTCCTAAACTTGCTGCGAAGCAGCTTGATAGCACTTTGGAAAAGCTCCTTTTTGCCCATGCGACTTTGATAAGCGGGAGTGTTAACAGCGGGGGAAAGCCATGTTTGGTCAAAGCACCAGCAGCCCGGAAGCTCTAACGGAAGCCGGTAGCCGGGTTTACAAGATTGAGTACACTGGCCTCCTTAACCCGCCCGATGCCCTGACCACCTCAGCGAAGGTACGCCGCAGCACTGCTACGCTTACAGTTCCCTACAGCCGGCTGTCTGCTGAGATGCAGCGCATTCTCCGGATGGGTGGCAAGGTTCTCCGGGTTACTCCTCTTACGGGATCTCCTACTTCCCAGTGAAGGATCTGGCTGCGCTGGAGCGTGGCTCTGGGCAAGCAGTCGTTGAGAGAGCTGCCCTAGTTACATGAACGGTTCGGCAACAGCTCGCATAGCCTCCAACACGGCGGTGCTGCCCCAGCAGCTTACCTGGGAGCAGGCAATAGCCTGGCTGCAAGGAGACGATCCGCAGGATCGCTACTATGCAGCCTGGTACTTGGGCACGATTCGCGAGGCGCGGGCAGTGGAGCCTTTGCTATTGGCGCTGCAGGACGAGCGGGATCGCACGGCGTTGGGAGGCTATCCGCTGCGGCGTAGTGCCGCTAAAGCTCTAGGGCAAATTGGCGATGTCCGGGCGGTACCTGGGCTAATTGAGGCGCTTAGCTGTAGCGATTTGCTGGTGCGAGAAGAGGCGGCCTACGCTCTAGCCCAGTTGGGAGATAAACGGGCGGTGCAGCCTCTTTTAGCTTTGTTAAGGTCGCAAGAGGAGCAGCCTTGGGAGGCTTTCATTGAGGCGCTGGGCCACCTCAACGCCACAGAAGCGGAAGCAGCCATTCGGCCCTTCTTAGATCACCCCTCAGAAAGAGTGCGCTCGGCAGCAGCTTGGGTACTCTATCGCTTTACCCAAGCGGAGGAGCTGACCCAGATTTTGGTGGCGCTGCTAGCCCACCCTAACTTTAGCTTGCGCCAGGCGGCCCTCTTTGATCTGGCTGAATCGGGCTGGCTGGCGGGGGCATCCCTGCTGGCAACCGCCAACGTAGCCCTCAACCTGCGCCTCAATGCTTTAAAGCGGCTGTTTGACGTGGCCTTGCAGTTGGGGTGGGTGCCGCCAGATCAGGTGGCAGCGGCAATTATCCCCCAGCTGGACAAGCTGTTTTAGACCTGGAACCTCTAACCTTACTACCTTAGCTTCTAGGCTGGTCATGTCCTCTTCATCAGCTGCACAAGGGCTTCCTCCTGCTGTGGCCCAACTGGCTACCCAGCTGGAGCAGGCCACTTCAGAGGCAGAGCTGCTGGGGGTGGTGCGAGCCCTGGGATCCCTAGGACAGGTAGAAGGGATCCCCCTGCTCATTCGCGCTTTTGGCTTCAACCGTCCTGCTGTAGGGGAGGCGGCTCTGGAGGAGGTGCTGCGCTTTGGAGAAGCGGCAGTACAGCCCTTGCTGGCCAACATTGACGGCTTTGACTACGGGGCGCGGGCCTACTCGGTGCGAGCTTTAGCCCGCATTGGCCATGGGGATGCCTACCCCTTTTTGGTCGAGGCCATTGTGGCCGATTTTGCCCCCAGCGTGCGGCGGGCAGCAACGCGCGGGCTGGGACGGGTGGCTGCCCAGCGACCCCTGTCCGATCAAGAGCAAGCTTTGCAGCTACTGCGGCAATGCCTGGGGGATGCCGATTGGGGAGTGCGCTATGCCGCCGTTGCAGCCCTAACGGATCTAGCCCGCCTGGGAGAACTTTCTCTGCGAGCTGCTGCCGAGGCAGCCCTTCAGATAGCTTTGCAGGATGCGGATCCTCTGATCCCTCTCCGCGCTCGCCTAAGCCAGCAGGAACTGGCTAGCGAGGCGTAGGCTCTCTTCTTTGTTGTTTGTTTCTTGTTAGGAGCACAGCCTATGTCTCTTCCGTTGATTGCCGATCGCCCCACTACGCAAAACGAGCGGGTAAACCGCTACTTTGTACCCAGCGACGAAACTCCGCCCGTCTACCGCCCCGATGACCCGGCGGGCATTGAGAATGTTATCCGCGCCGCCTACCGCCAAATCTTCAGCGAGCACCTGATGCTGGAGAGCTACCGGCAGAAAGCGCTGGAATCCCAGCTGCGCAATGGAGCAATTTCGGTAAAAGAGTTTATCCGGGGCCTGGGCAAGTCGGAGGTCTACCGCGACTTGGTCATGGTTCCCAACGACAACTACCGCTTCGTTGAGATCACCTTCCAGCGCTTCCTGGGTCGGCCCACCTACAGCCAAATGGAGCGCATCAAGTACTCCATCATTCTGGCCACCCGCGGCCTAGACGGCTTTATCGACGCCATTGTCGATAGCGAGGAGTACGACGCTGCGTTTGGGGACGATGTGGTGCCCTACCAGCGCCGCCGCCTTTCGGAGAAACCGACCAACTTGGTTACCCCCCGCTACGGAGCCCGTTGGCGGGATATCTCCGGCGTGAGGCCCTCGGCTCGGGAGGTGGTGCGCACCTATCGGGCCGTCCGCTTGCCTAAGCCCGGCGATCCGGAGAACTTCCTCAACATGGCTCGCATGCTCAATCCCAAGCCGGCAGCGCGGCAAAACATTAGCGTCTTCGATCTAAAGATTCCCGACATGACCACCAACCGTCGCTAGCCCTAGACAAGCTCTCTAGGACAATTGCTTGCGGGACTGCCGGGCCGATGCTCCGAGGCTGTTTGGCTGGGGGGGCTCGGCAGTTCGGTTGCGGCAAGATTCGTTATAATCTGGGTGATGCTTCTTAACACTTGGGCTGCATGAGGAATCCCGTTGTGCGAGCTTTTTTCGTCGGCAAAGCAGTGGCCGATGTTCTGCGCGAGCGTTGGGAGGGCGCTCTTGCCGACCTTGCTGCGGAGGTGGGCAAGCTGTGGGCAGAGCTGCAGGAGGGCTGGCAGACTTTTGCCCAGGATGTCATGGCCCGAGCTGAGGCGGAAGCATCGCTAGCTACCCAAGAGATGGCCTCGTCCACCTACAAGGTGGAGGATTTGCAGGCAACTCTAGATGACCTGCGGGCCGAGGTGGCGCAGCTACGCTCTGAGTTGCAGAAGTACCGGAATCGAAACGCTTGAAGGCAAGCACAGCAAAGGGATCCAAGCCTGCTAAGCCCTATACCGCCTACCGGTGGGCCCGAGAGAACTACAGCCGCTGGGGCCGTCTTTTCGACATCTGGCGCTTTGTGCTGACCTGGCTCTTCTATCTCTGGCTGGATCAGCAGGCCTGGAGCTATGGGGGGCAGCCCACGCCAGAGCGAAAGGCTAAACGCCGCCGCGCCCGAGCCATTTGGATCCGCGAGACGTTGCTCCACCTCGGCCCTACCTTTATTAAGGTGGGGCAGTTTTTCTCCACCCGCGCCGATCTCTTCCCCTCTGAGTACGTCGAGGAGCTGTCCAAGCTGCAAGACCAGGTGCCCGCCTTTGGTTACGAACAGGTGGCGGCCATCGTGCAGCAGGAGCTCGGCAAGCCCATTGAGCAGATTTACAGCTACTTCGATCCCACCCCTTTGGCAGCAGCCAGCTTGGGGCAAGTGCATCGCGCCAAGCTGAAAAGCGGCGAAGAAGTGGTGGTGAAGGTACAGCGACCGGGCTTGGTGCAGCTATTTACCATTGACCTGGAGATCGGTCGCGGCATTGCTGAGTTTTTTCAGCACCACACCCCGTGGGGTGGAGCGGGCCGCGACTGGATTGGCATCTACGAAGAGTGTCGCCGCACCCTCTGGGAGGAGGTGGACTATCTCAACGAGGGCCGCAACGCCGACACTTTCCGCCGCAACTTTCGCGACATGCCCCAGATTGCTGTTCCCAAGGTGTACTGGCGCTACACCTCCCCCCGTCTGCTGACATTGGAATACCTGCCAGGGATCAAAATTAACGACTACGAGGCACTGAGCGCGGCGGGATTGGATCGCAAGGCTTTGGCCCGCTTGGGGGCGGAGGCCTATCTGCGGCAACTGCTCAAAGACGGCTTTTTCCACGCCGATCCCCACCCTGGCAATATTGCCGTCAAGCCAGATGGCACGCTGATCTTCTACGACTTCGGTATGATGGGGCGCCTTCGCCCCGGCATCAAGGAAAAACTGGCAGGTATGCTGGCAGCGGTGGTGGCCAAAGATGCCGAGCAGGTGGTGGCCCTGCTGGTGGAGCTGGGTGTTCTAGTACCCACTGCCGATCTGGCACCAGTACGCCGCTCGGTGCAGTACCTTCTGGATCACTTCCTAGACAAACCCTTCTCCAGCAAGCTGGACGAGATCTCGGTGGCGGCCATCAGCGAAGACCTCTACGAGCTGGCCTATGAGCAGCCGTTTCGCTTCCCCGCCACCTTTACCTTTGTCCTGCGAGCCCTCACGACCCTGGAGGGGCTGGGAAAAGGGCTGGATCCAGAGTTTAACTTTATTGAGGTGGCCAAGCCTTTTGCAGAGGAGCTCATGAACAGTAGCCACCCCGAGAGGGAAACCCTGCTGGCTCAGGTCAGCCGCCAGGCGGTAGAGTTTACCAGCACCAGCCTCAGCCTGCCCCGCCGCCTGGAGACGGCCTTAAGTAAATTGGAACAGGGGGAGCTGCGCCTGCGGGTTCGCTCCAGTGAGACGGAACGCCTGCTGCGTCAGCTCAACTCGACGGGCTGGGGCACCACTTACGCGGTGCTGTTTGCAACTTTTTTTCTTAGCGCCACGCAGCTATTTTTGGCTGGGCATGCTACTTTAGCGATGGTCACCCTGGCCTTGGCTGTCTTGGCTGCCGCGGCGCTGCTCAGGGTACTCTTAAAGGCAAAGGAATTGGATCGGCTGAGGTGATGCGACGCTATGCTGGCGCTACGGATCCGGGCAAGGTTCGCAGCGGCAATCAGGATGCTTACTACTGCGATCCGGAAGGTCGCTACTTCATCGTTGCCGATGGCATGGGTGGACATGCAGCAGGAGCCGTAGCCAGCCAGCTGGCAGTTGAGACCATTCGAGCCTATTTGGATCGAGGCTGGGAGATGGTGCCGGCGCCCAAGCTCCTCAGCGAAGCAGTGGAAGCCGCCAACGAGGCCATTCTCAAAGATCAGCGGGAAAACCCGCAACGGGCAGACATGGGCACCACTGTGGTGGTGGCGATGGTGGATCCCAACAACAATTGCTGGAGTGCTCACATCGGCGACTCCCGCCTCTACCGCCTGCGCGGATCCCAGCTGCAGCAGATGACGGAAGATCACACGCTAGTCGCCCGCTCGGTTCGCCAGGGGGAGTTAACCCAAGAGCAGGCCCGCATCCACCCCTGGCGGCACATCCTTGAGCGCTGCCTGGGCCGGCTTGACACAGGGCCACCTGCTATCCAACCCATTACCCTGCTTCCTGGGGATCGCCTCCTGTTGTGCAGCGATGGACTAACCGAGGAGCTGGACGACGAAGTCATTGCCGAATATTGCTTGAAGGTGCCAGACCTGGAGCAGCTTGTCCTGGAGTTAATCGAGGCAGCCAAAGAGCGAGGGGGTCGGGACAACATCACGGTCGTTGTTGCCGAGTACGCGTGACGTCCTCCCCTCAATCAAGGTTGGCCTTACCCCAAAATCCAACGAGTGGGAGTTGCGCTGGCAGTGAAAAGCAGGGGCTTGCCAGTCATCTCCCCAGCAAACCCCTACTCGTCGAAAACAGCAGCCCAGTCTTTAGCTCTTCGGCTCAAACACCTTCAAGTCTACGATCTTCCCGCCCTTGAAGGTCCAGTGGGCAAAGGTTCCGGCTACGTCTCCCTTTTCATCGAAGTCCAGCGAGCCAGAAGCGCCAGTGTAATTGATGTCTTCCCCTTTCTTCAGCAGCTCCACCGCCTTGGCCCACTCGCCAGGCAGGATTTCGGTGCCAGGGGGATTGGCCACTTGCCGCAGGGCATCGCGGATAGCAGTGCCATCGGTGCTGCCCGCTTTTTGGATGGCCAGAGCCAGAAGGAAGGCAGCATCGTAGGCAGTGTCGATGTAGGGAGTGGGGGGCACTTCCCCGTAGGCAGCTTCGTAGGCTTGAACAAAGCTCTGGTAAGCCTTGGTGTCAGTGCGGGCCTGGGGCGAAGTGCCAATGGATCCCTCTAGCTTGTCTGCCCCCACCTGGGCAGCCAGATCAGGAGAGCGCATGCCGTCTGTTAAGACAAAGCGCTTAAATAGCCCCCCTTCCAAGGCTTGCCGCAAAATAACCGCGCCGTTTTCTGGATAGCCAATGACCACCAGCGCCTGGGGGTTCCCTTCCTTGAGCTGATCCAGCTCGCCGCGGTAGGAAGCTTTGCCTGGCTCGTAGGGGACGGCCTTGGTGATCTTGCCCCCCTGCTTCTCAAAGGCAGCCTTGAAACTGTCGGCTAGACCCTGGCCGTAGTCGTTGTTGATGTAGATAACAGCCAGGCGATCCAGCTTCTCTTCACGGGTAATCTGCGCTAGGGCTACCCCTTGGAAAGCATCGGAAGGAACGGTGCGGAACAAAAAGTCATCGTCGTCCAAGGTGGTGATGGTGGGCGCGGTAGAGGCCGGTGAAATTTGCGGAATCTTGCTGGGAACCGTGACTGTCGTGGCCACCGGAATGGTAACGCCACTGCCCAAAGCGCCAACAATGGCGGCCACCTTCTCCACGTTCACTAACCGCTTGGCCGCATCAATAGCCGGCTGCGCTGAAGTTTGGTCATCCGCCTCCACCACTTGAATTTGAGATCCAAGGACGCCGCCAGCTTCGTTGATCTGCTGGAGGGCCAGCTTGATGCCCTTGAGGCAGTTTTCCCCATAGGCCTGCAGGTCGCCCGTCAAAGACAGCAGCGCTCCTATCTTAATCGGGGCTTTGGCTGCTTGCTGAGCTGTGCTTGGCAGCAGGGTGGTGGCCAGCGCCGCTGCTGTCAGGGCTGCCGCCGTCGCGAAGGCCCGCCGGGTCAGTTTGTGCATGGGAGACATAACCAAGAACCTCCAATGAGCTCCAATGAGGGAATAAAACTGCAATTCTCAAAGGTCGATGGTATAGAAGTAGACGTTAGCCCACCTCAAAGGGTTCCCTCCAAGAGCCAACCCAACCCCTGCCAGGGGGCTTCTTGGCAAGCCTATCGGCGAGTTTGGTTAAATAAGCTTCTTTACCCTACGATGAAAGCTCATAAAATAGTGAATCCATTAGGGAATGGAGCTTTCCCAGGGTAGCGGTGTGATCGTTATTGACAACATCTCCAAACAGTTTGGCGGCGTCAATGCCCTAGATCACTGTTCCTTCCGCATCGAAGCTGGTCGGATCACGGGCTTGATTGGTCCCAACGGGGCGGGGAAAACAACTCTTTTCAACATCATTGCCGGTTTTATTCGGCCCAATGGCGGACGCATCTGGCTAGATGGGGAAGACGTCACGGGCCTGCCTCCCCACCAGTTGTTTCAACGTGGGCTGGTGCGCACCTTCCAGATCCCGCGGGAGTTTGGCCGCATGACCGTTCTGGAAAACTTAATGGTTGTTCCTCCCCATCAGGCTGGAGAAAACCTATTTAACGCCTGGTTCCGCTGGCGGCGAGTACAGCGGCAGGAGCGCCAGCTTCAGGCTCGGGCTGAAGAAGTTTTGGAACGGCTCAACCTCATCCACCTGCGGGATCAACTGGCAGTCAACCTTTCGGGCGGGCAAAAGAAGCTGCTGGAACTGGGACGCACCCTGATGACCGATGCGCGGGTCATCCTCTTGGACGAGCCGGGGGCTGGGGTCAACCGCACGTTGCTGGCAGACCTAATCCGCTTTATTGAGTACCTCAACCGCGAGCGCAGCTGCACCTTCTGCATCATTGAACACGACCTGGATCTGGTGACCCGCCTTTGCCACCACGTGGTGGTCATGGCGGGGGGAAGGGTGTTAACCCAGGGACCCATGCAGGAAATTCGGCAAAACCCTGCCGTGCGCGAGGCCTATTTGGGATCCATCGCTTTAGCAGATGCCCTCAGCTCGGAACCGGCCTCCACCCTCTCGCCGGAGGGATCCCCGCCATGACTCCTTTGCTCGAGATTCAAGATCTCTACAGCGGCTACCGCGGCGTGGACATCCTCAAAGGGATCCGCCTCAAGGTCAACCCGGGGCAAATCGTGGTGATCATCGGCCCCAACGGAGCAGGCAAATCGACAGTGCTTAAATCCCTCTTTGGGTTGGCCACCATCCGCTCGGGCCGAGTGCTGTTCCAAGGTTCTGACATCACGCATCTTGCTGCCGAGCAACTGGTGCGGCGGGGGATCGGCTTTGTGCCTCAGACCAACAATGTCTTTCCCTCCCTCACCGTCGAGGAAAACCTGGAGATGGGAGCCTTTATCCGGCGCGACGACTACACTGCCCAACGGGAGCGGGTTTACGAGCTGTTTCCGCCGCTAAGGGAAAAGCGAAAGCAAGCGGCGGGATCCCTCTCCGGCGGGCAGCGGCAGATGCTAGCCATAGGGCGGGCGTTGATGGCGGAGCCGCGACTGTTGTTGCTGGATGAGCCGACAGCCGGCCTGTCGCCGCTGTATGTCGAGCAGACCTTTGCCCTCTTGCAAGAAATCAAGCGCCTTGGCGTCAGCATCCTGATGGTGGAGCAAAATGCCAAGCAGGCCCTGAGCTTAGCGGACTGGGGCTACGTCCTCTCGATGGGAGAAAACCGCTTTGAAGATACTGGCCCCAACTTGTTGCGCAATCCCCAGGTGCTGGAGCTGTTTTTAGGGGGCTGAGGCAGGGGCTAAACAGAGCTAGCCAGCTGCAGCTGGCGCAATTGGGCTGCTTGCTTGAGAAGGGCTTCCACGAAGCTCATCGCTTCCTGGGCGGAGTGGCCGGCAGCTAGTTGGGCCAATTCTTCCCGGCGCTCTTCTTCTCCCAGAGGATCCACCCGCACGCAAGTTCGCCCTTCTTGCACCACTTTGTGAACCCGCAGGTGGTGATCCGCTAGGGCAGCAATCAAGGGTTGGTGGGTAACGCAGAGAACCTGGCGGCTACGGGCAAGCTGGTGGAGTTTGGCGGCAATGGCCTGTGCTACCTTGCCGGATACGCCGACGTCGATCTCGTCAAAGACCAGGGTAGCCACCGGATCGACGCGGCTGAAGACTGCTTTTAAGGCCAGGAGAAAACGGCTCATCTCGCCGCCGGAGGCAATGTCGGCTAGCGGTTGCAGGGGCTCCCCAGGGTTGGGACTAAACCAAAAGCTCACCTGATCCACCCCTTCGGCAGTGGGGGATCCGGCTTGAATCTGCACCTGGAACTGCACGCCGCTCATCCCCAGGGGCCTGAGTTCCTCCAGC
This sequence comes from Synechococcus sp. R65.1, assembly GCF_047461755.1. Lineage (NCBI taxonomy): Bacteria > Bacillati > Cyanobacteriota > Cyanophyceae > Synechococcales > Synechococcaceae > Synechococcus > Synechococcus sp. R65.1. The sequence goes on from NZ_JANSHU010000008.1 coordinate 13,342, forward strand.
AGGGCTCTCTCCAGTTTCCGGGCTGCCTGCTGCCGCAGTTGGGAGAGCCTCTGGCAGTGGTGCTCCAGCTCCTGGGCTGCTTGGTTCAGCTGCGCCTCTAGTTCCTCCAAGTCGGTGCTCTCGTCCCGCAGGCGGGCTAGCTCCACCTGCACCCGCTCCGCATGAGCCATCACCTCCGTCAAGGTGGGGCCGTATTTGCGGCAGGCCTGGCGCAGTTGAGCTAAGCGCCGTTCAATTTTGCTTAACCGACTGGGATCGGCCTCCAGGGCCTCGCCGTAGCGCAGCAGCTCCCGCCCCGCTTCCTCTACCTGCACGAGGGCGTTGCTAACCATTTCCGCCAAGGGGGCAAGCTCGGGATCCCGTTGAGCCATGCTCCGCAGCAGCCGCTCGGCCTGGGCCAAGAGATCGGCGATGGCTGGCGAGCCGCTGTCATTTTGGTAGAGCAGTTGGTGGGCGGCATGGCTTTGCTGCCGCAACTCCACCCGGTGGACTAGGCGCTCCCGCTCCCGCTCCAGTTTGCTCAGCTCCTCGGGATCCTCCAGGCGCAGGGCAGCCAGCTCTCGGGCTTGCAGCTCCAACAGATCTAGGCGCTGCAGGCGCAGTTGTTGACTCTGCTGCCGGGACTCCATTTCAGCTTTGAGCTGGCTCCAGGTCTGGTAGCAAGCTGCCACCTGGGTCCGTGCCCGCAGCAGCTCTTCGCCGCCAAAGGCATCCAGCCAACGGCGCTGGGCTTGAGGGGACTGAATTTGAGCCGTTTGCCCTTGGGCAGTGATCTCCAGCAGTTGGGAGCGCAGCCTGAGCATCTGAGCTTTGTTGACCACCACCCCGTTGACTCGCAGGCGGCTGGTGAGCTTGCCGCTACGCACCGCCAGTTCGCGGCTGCAGACCAGGCCCTCTTCCAGGGGCTCAATCTGTTCTTGCTCTAGCCAGGCTTCCAGATCGGCATTGGGTTGAAAGATAGCTTCCACTAGGCCCCGCTGGCTGCCACTGCGCAAAGCCCGCGCTGGCCCGCCCAAAGCCGCATCGAGGGCCTCGAGAATAATGGACTTACCTGCCCCCGTTTCCCCGGTAAGCACGTTGAGCCCTGCCCCAAAGGGGATCTCCAACTGCTCGATCAGGGCGAAGTTCTCAATCCGCAACAGGCTCAGCATAGGGATCTGTCGCCCGAGGCGTCGCTAGCGGTGGCTAGGGCAGTTCTGTCTCAGGTTAGCGCAGCTGCTCCTGGAGCGAGGTTAGAAAGGGGGTTGCCCTTAGGTCTCCGGCGTTTCCCCTGGTTTATCGACTTGCTCGGGCGTGGTGTCGAGGGTTTCAGGGGTTGCCGTTACTTCCTGAGCAGGAGGGCTAGGCTCGGTTTCTGGCTCTAGGGCAGCGGATCCAGTGTCAGAAGCAGCAGGCGGGATCCCGGCTTCGGGTTCAGAAGCAGCAGCGGTGGGGGGAACGGCTTCTTCTTGCTTTTGCCGCTCGTAGCGGCGCCGTTTGAGGGCTTCGTCCACCCAGACGTAGACCAAGCTGAGAAGGGAGAGCCCTGCCGTTGCCACTAAAACCCAGAGTAGAGTGTTGTCTATCGCCATCAGGTGCAATCCACCAAACGCTGCTGCCTGTGGAGAAATGCTGCTTCCTGAATCTTACCGTTGAAGTTGCACTGCCTAGTCCAAAGACGGAAGCCGTCTGCCATGCGCTACCTCAAGTTTTATAAACCCTACGGCGTGCTCACCCAGTTTACCGACCCGGCAGGGCGCCTCACCCTCAAGGCCTTCATCCCAGTGCCCAGGGTCTATCCAGTGGGGCGGCTAGATCGCGATAGCGAAGGACTGCTCTTGCTCACCGATGACGGCCAGCTCCACGCCCGCCTGATCGATCCCAAGTTTGGCCACAAGCGCACCTACTGGGTGCAGGTGGAAGGGATCCCTACGCCGCAGGCTCTGCAACAGTTGCAAGAGGGAGTGATCATCCAGGGGCGAAAGACCCGACCGGCTGAGGTTAGAGTTCTGGCCGAGGAGCCGGATCTGCCACCGCGGGATCCGCCCATTCGCTTTCGCCGCTCCATCCCCACCACCTGGCTGGAGCTGACGCTGCGGGAAGGTCGCAATCGCCAGGTGCGCCGCATGACTGCTGCGGTCGGGATCCCAACGCTGAGGCTGGTGCGGGTAGGACTAGGCCCCCTTTCCCTAGCAGGTCTGGCTCCTGGCCAGTGGCAGGATCTCAGCGAGGCGGAGTTGGCCCGCTTGCGGCACTGCTGTTTTGGCCAGTCGCGCCGTCCCCGGCTTGGGCGAGAGTTACAGCACCCCTTTTGAGCTGGGGATCCCATCTTGTCGGCGCGGATCCCGTTCTACGGCCATGCGCAGGGCGCGGGCAAAGGCCTTGAAACTGGCCTCGACGATGTGGTGGGCATTGAGACCAGCAACCTGGCGGATGTGCAGGGTAAGCTGGGCGTGGTTGGCCACCGCCTGGTAGAACTCGCGCACCAACTGGGTTTCGTAGCGGCCAATGCGTTCGACGGTCAGCTCCAGACCATAGCTGAGGTGGGGGCGCCCGGAAAAGTCCAGCACCACCTGCACCAGCGCCTCATCCAACGGAGCCCAGAAGTGACCAAAACGGTAAATGCCGCGCCGATCCTGCAGCGCCTGCGCCAGCGCCTGTCCCAGGGCAATGCCCACGTCCTCATTGGTGTGGTGGTCGTCGATGTGCAGATCCCCCACGGCCTTGATCTGGAGATCAATTAGCCCATGGGTGCTGAGCTGGGCCAGCATGTGGTCCAAGAAGGGGATCCCGGTGTCGATCTCGTACTGCCCTCTGCCATCGAGGTTGAGATGCACTTGAACGTCCGTTTCGTTGGTGCGGCGGTGCACCGAGGCCGTCCTGGGCTGCAGCAGGCGGGGGGAGTCGATGGCTGTCATGGCAAGGGTAGGGGAGCACTAGGAAGTCCAGCTCTAGGATCGCACAGGTAGGGGTGCCAGAATCAGCGTCTTTGGCCAGGGGGGCAGGCGGGCTCAGGTTGCAGAGGGGGAGAGTGTTCCTTGCAGGATTGGCAACAGATTCAACGGGCCCTCAAGCAGTATTGGGGCTACGAGGCACTGCGCCCACCTCAGGAGCGGGTCATCCGTGCCTTGCTGGAGAAGCGGGATGCACTGGTGGTGTTGCCGACGGGTTTCGGCAAGTCTCTGTGCTTTCAACTGCCGGCCTTGCTGCAGACAGGGCTGACCCTGGTGGTCTCGCCTCTGATTGCCCTGATGGAAGACCAGGTGCAGGATCTCTGGAAGCGCCGTCTGCCGGCGGCCTGTTTGCACAGCGAGCTGGATCCAGCTCTGCGCAAGCGGGTGTTGCGGGCTTTGGAGGAAAACCGGCTGCGTCTACTGTATCTGGGGCCGGAAACCCTCTTCAGCCCGCCAGTCTGGGAGCGGCTGCAGCAGGTGCCCCTCAACGGCCTCATGGTCGACGAGGCGCACACCTTGGTGCACTGGGGGGGATCCTTCCGGCCCGACTACCGCCGTCTGGGATTGGTGCGCCCTGCCCTGGGCCAGCCTGCCTTTCCCATTGCTGCCTTTACCGCCACTGCCGATCCCGAAACCCTCAGCCGCCTGCGCCACATCCTCGACCTGCAGAATCCGGAATGCATTCGCGCTGACCCGCTGCGAACCAACATTTCTCTCAACGTGGCGGTGGCCTGGAGCCCAGCGGATCGCCGTCGGCGCCTGCTGCGCTTTCTGGCGGAAAACTCCGGCTCGGGCCTGGTGTACGTGCGCACGCGGCGGGATGGAGAGGAGCTGGCCGAGTGGTTGGGCTGCCGCAACCAGAAAACCGCCACCTACCACGGCGGCCTGGAGGCGGGATCCCGCCGTCGGCTGGAGCGGGCTTGGCTGGAGGGCGAGCTGCGCTTTCTGGTCTGCACCAACGCCTTCGGCTTGGGGATCAACAAGCCCGACGTGCGCTGGGTGCTGCACTTTCACCCGCCCCCCAACTTAATGGACTACCTGCAGGAGGTGGGGCGGGGCGGGCGGGATGGCGGCCCTTGCCAGGCCCTGATGTTGGTCTCCGAGCCGACAGGCCTCTTGGATCCCACCGATCGCCAGCGCCAAGCCTATTTCTATTCCCAGCAGGAGCGCTTGCTGGCCCAGGCGCGGCGTTTGCTGCAAACGCTGCCCCCCCAGGGATCCTACGCCGACTTGCCCCCCGGAGAGACGCGGGTGGCCCTGGGCCTGCTGCAGGAGATGGGCTGTCTGCACTGGCCAGATCCCTTTCACTTTCAAGTGCTGCACCGCCGCTGGCAGCCGCCGCCGCGGCAGGATCCCTGGCAGGGGATGGACGACTTCATCCACAGCCGCGGCTGTCGCTGGCAGGTCATCCTGCGGCATTTTGGCTACCCTGAGAACCAGCCTGGTCTGCCCTGCGGCACCTGCGACCGCTGCCGGGCTTCCCAAAGGCGCTGATGGGTGCTTGCCCAGCCTTGTGGCCAGCGATTAGGATCCCCTCGCTGAGGCTTTCCTGGAGTGTCCATGGGTGGTTCTGGATCCCCAGTTGCAGCGCTTGAGCAGCCCTTGTCCCTGGCAAAGCAGGTGGCGCAACTGCTAGTGGTGCCGGTCTCGGCCCGCCTGGGATCCCAGGCTCCTCCCCGAGAGGTTCTCAAGCGGCTGATCCAAGAGGTGGGGATTGGAGGCATCTGGATTACCGATGGCCATGTGGCTGAGGCCCTGCTCCTCATTGAGGAGGCGCAGTCTTGGGCGACTCTGCCCCTTCTTGTGGCAGCCGAGGCCAGTCGCGGCCTGGCTCTGCAGGGAGCCACTTCCTTCCCCCACCCCCTGGGCCTGAGCCGCCTGGGCTCTGAGGCCGAGCGCTGGGCGGAACAGTGGGGAAGGATCACGGCGCGGGAGGCGGCGGCCATCGGCATCAACTGGCTGCTTGGCCCGGTGGCTGAGCCCCTGGGGCAGGGTCTAGCAAGACTGGCGCTGGCGGAGGAGCCACAGCTGGCGTTGCAACTGGCGCGGGCCTTTGTGCGCGGCTGCGAGCAAGCGGTTCCGGAGGGGATTCTAACCACCGCCAGAGCCTTCCCCGGCCAGGGCTGGGCAGAGGGGCGGGCCAACCCCCTGCTGTTGCTAAAGCCAACTGCTGACCCCTGGTGTCCTCGCCTAAGCCTCACCTTGGAGGAGCTGCAAGCAGGACCCTGGCTGCCGTTCCGCGGTCTGGTGGACCAGGTAGGAGCCATCTCGGTTGCGCCAGTGGTGCTGCCGGAGTGGGACGAGCGCTGGCCGCTCTCTCTTTTGCCGGGGCGGCTGACCCAGCTGCTGCGCCAAGAGTGGGGGTTTAGCGGTCTCATTGTGGCAGAGGGCCTCGACCAAAACTTCCTAGCCAACCTGGCTGATCCCCCCCTGCTGGCGGTGCGGGCTCTCCAGGCCGGCGCCGACCTCCTTTTGGCCCCTCCCGACCCTTTGGCGGCTCTCGCAGCCGTTGTGGAAGCTGTGCAGCGGGGATCCCTAGACCCCCAGGCCATTGCCCAGTCGGTAACGCGGCTGCTGCGGGCTAAGCAGCGGCTTTTTCCCTCCGCCTCCGCCCTACTCAAGCAGGTGTGGCCGCCCCTGGCAGAAACGGACTTTAGCTTGCTGCCTGGCTGGATGGGGGCTCAGGTCAACCGCGGTTTTCCCGACGAGCACTTAAAACCCTTGCTACTGGGGGATCCCCTCGCCAAAGATTCACCCCTTGCCAAGCTGTTTAGCGCCCGCTCCTATCTTCCTAGGGCTGCCCAGTTGGGATCTCTTCTAGCCGAGAGCGACATTGCCCCTTGTCAGGCAGCCATGGCCCGCGGCGGAGTGATCGGCGGTCAGCCTCTGCCTCTCCCCTTGCCGCCTGGCAGTTGGAACTGGATCTGGCAAGATCTCTCCCTGGGCGCTGAGGCAGTGCTCCTAGCCGAGTCCCCTGCCCTAAGCATTCCCGCGAGCTTGGGTCTTCCGCCCCTACTCAGCCATTCCCTTACCCCCTTGAGCTTGCTGGAGGCAGCCCTTAGCAGCGGCGGCCAGTTGATTCTCCAGGCTTTTGTCCACGAGGCTCTGCCCAACTACGTGGTGGATTGGCTAAGGCGGTGGCGGGAGCGGATAGCAGCCGTTGTTACTTATGGAAACTTGGCGGTTTGTCATCGCCTCCAGAGTTACTTCCAATGGACCAACGCCATCCACAGCCTCAACGCCGATTCCCTCGCTCAATTGGCAGTCATGCAACGCCTGTTTCCCAGCCGACCCCTGCTGGAGAAGGGCAGGCTTCAGCAAGCTGCTGCAGATCATTAAGAGAAAGTAAATGCCGTTACGGATTGTTGGCAGGAAGGGGCTCCTAAGCTATTGTATTGGTGGAAATGTAAAAAATTGAAACGTCTCTCTCAGGGTTGTCGGCTGTGCCTTTCTTTTTCCCCCACCTCGACATTTCCGGTAGCCCTCGCTTGGCTTCTGGCGGGGGAGGAGGGCAAGCCTGCTCTCAGCCCTCCAGGTGGCAGCCCCTGAGCCCATTTTTTGCCCTCCTGCAGGCGATGTGGTCAGTTGACTGGGCGAGGAACCTGGGACTGGGTCTAGCTCTTGTGGGTCTAGCGGTCTTTGGCTGGAGTTGGCTAGCGGCAGCCATGCGGCCGGATCCCTACACCGAGGCTGTTTTAAGTCTAGAAGGACAAGCCAGCAGGGGAGCCTCGCTATTTGCCCTTAACTGTGCGGCTTGCCATGGCGAAGAAGGGGATGGCCGTGTGGGCCCCAGCCTGCGGGGAGTAAGCAGCCGCCGCTCCGACCGGTTTATCATTGACCGAGTAACTAGCGGCAAAACTCCGCCCATGCCCCAGTTTCAGCCCGATCCCCAAGCAATGGCAGACTTGCTTAGCTACCTGAAAACGCTCTGAGGCCGGCTCATGGGCCTGACACAGCAGCTTGCTTGCTATGCTCTCTGGCTGGCCTCCGTTTTTGCTTTTGCGGAATGGCTGCGCTCCCAGCAGGTAGACGGCGAATGGGTGCGCAAAGTTATCCACATTGGCGTAGGCAACATCATCTTGCTGGCCTGGGCCCTCCAGGTGCCCCGCTGGGTGGGAGTGGGGTTCTCCCTGGTGTTTGCGGGCTTGGCGCTGCTCTCCTACCGCGTGGCCATCTTGCCTAGCCTAAACGGCGTTGGGCGGCGCAGCTTCGGTACTTTTTTTTACGCTGTCAGCATTGGTCTATTGCTCTTCTGGTTTTGGCGGCCCCAGCAACAAGTTTTCGCTGTCATCGGCATTCTGGTGATGACCTGGGCCGATGCCCTGGCAGGGCTGGTGGGCAAAAGCTGGGGCAAACACCTGTATCGACTGGGATCTCTCCAAAAAAGCTGGGAGGGATCCCTGACCATGTGGGTGGTGAGCAGCTTGGTGATGGCGCTGCTGCTTGTGGGGTACTTTGGCTTCTCCCCCTTGTTGCTTGCCGTCAGCGTCGGGGTGGGGGGGGTGGCCATGGGCTTGGAGATGTTGTCTTGGTGGGGGCTGGACAATCTGACTGTGCCATTGGGCAGCGCCAGTCTCTGCTTTGCTCTGCTGCAGCTTCTCAACTATTTGTAACGATTGCTACCAGTTACAGGCCAGACTAAGCCCAGCCCCAGCAGGGGCTGCTCTTCTTAGCCGCCCTCGCGCTGCCGGGGAGTACGGCGGGCCTTCCCCAACAAACTAGAGGTGGGACTCGTCGCCGCTCAGCAGCCAAGTAACTGAGACCCCCAGCGCCTTGGCAAAAGCCACCAGTTCTTTGTCGATGACCCGCCGTTTGCCCTTTTCCACCTGGCCAACCTTAACGTAGTCCAAATGCACACCGTACTTGGCCAGGCGACCCGCCAGTTGATCCTGGGTTAGCTGCAACTTCTCTCGTACCCAGCGCACCCGCTCTCCAATCAAGTTGGCCGCAGGGCGGTGCTGGTCTTTTCCAGCCTGGGGAGTCTGATGGCTTCTCCGGCGCCCCATGGTAGCCTAAGCTAGCACGATTTTGTCGGAGCAGGTAGCCTAGCGGTCTCCTAGGCATCCTACATCAAGCTCTGGATCGAAAATTGCTCACAGCCGTTTATGTCCAGGATGCTTGACCTATCAGTCTCTGTTACTCCCGCCTACAGAGAGGAGAATTCTTAGCAAGAATGACTAGCATGATCGATTTTCGCTTACACAGGAGGAGAAACTTTCCTAGACTAGGGAGTGAAGTTCTCTCCTCAGGTGGCTGTGGTTTTCTCTCGTCCCCTATCCCCTCAAGAGCTCGAGGAGCCCTGGCCGGAGGCTCTGGATTCGGCTGCAGAGGCTGATTTAGAGGCCGGTAGCCGGCGCCTCAATGAAGATGCGGTCGACCACTACTTGAATACGATTGGCCGGGTGCCCCGCATCGATCACGCGGAAGAAATTGAGCTGGCGCGCAAAATTCAGCAGAAGCTGCTCATTGATCAAGCCCGCAAGGAATGGCGGCAGCAGCGGGGGCAGGATCCCAGCGATGAGGAATTGGCGGCAGCCCTGCAGATCCCTGTAGCTACTCTGCGCTCGCGCATCCGCCAGGGAGAGCAAGCTCAGCGCAAGCTCATCAACGCCAACCTGCGTCTGGTGGTCAGTGTGGCCAAGAAGTACCTCAACCGGGGGGTGCCCTTTCTGGACTTAATCCAAGAGGGCAACATGGGCCTCATTCGAGCCACTGAGAAATTCAATGCCGAGCGAGGTTTTCGCTTCAGCACCTACGCCCACTGGTGGATTCGCCAAGGCATTACCCGCTGCATTGCCAACCAAGCCCGAACCATCCGCCTGCCAGTGCACATGGTGGACAAAGTGCGCTTGCTCAAGCGCACCAACCGCGAGCTCATGAAGGCCCGAGGACGGCGGCCTACCGAAGCCGAGCTGGCTGAGGCACTGGGCATCAAGATCAAGAAGTTGCGCCTGATCCAACAGGCTGCCGCTTTGCCTCTGTCGTTGGATGTGCCGGTTGGCCAGGAAGGGGAAAGCCGCCTGGGAGATCTGCTGCCGGATGAACGGCAGGAGCAACCCTTTGAGGAGATCCTGGAGCAATCCCTGCGGCAAGATGTGCGTTCTGCCCTGCAGACCCTGAAGCCCATTGAGAGGCAAGTGTTGGAGTTGCGCTATGGGCTAGACGGGCAAAGGGCAAGAACCCTGCAAGAAGTGGGGGATCACTTTAACTTGACGCGGGAGCGGATTCGGCAGATCGAACGGGATGCCTTGCGCAAGCTACGGGTGGGCCGTTCTTCGCGAACTTTGGTGCAGTACCTTCGCTAGGTTTGGCTCCAGGGGCTACTAAGGACTCGCTACAGAGATAGACCCAGCTTCAGGCCCAGCAGGGCATGGGTAAAGAGCAAGCAAAGAATGAGGCTGCCCAAATAGGCATGGGCTGTGCGCCAGGTCTCACGGTTGCCGCCAAAACCGCTCAGGGACAAAGCACTGTTGGCCGCCAGCAGCAGCAACACCAGGGATCCCGTCCAGAAGTGAGGGCTCCTCAGCAGGGGCTGGCCCTGCATCACAAGAGAAAGAAGGCCGCCGGTGTAGCCCAAGGCAATGAAGGTGGCCATCCAGGGGGCTACTTTGCGGTGATCCAAGAGGGGCTTTTGGGCCGATTCCGATAGGGAGCCCCCGCCTGCCAGGCGCAAGACCCGCCCCCGCCAGCCCGTTAGGCCAACAAAGCTGCCCATGACCACTACCACAATGCCCATCATCAGAGGATGTCCCCATTGCACAACTGGTTGGGGCAGGTTGAAGCCAGCAAAGAACTGGGCTACTGGCTGCAAGGCAGCCGTCAACGACTCGGAAACTGCCGACAGATCGGGCAAGGCCAAGCCCAACATAGGGATCCCTCCACTAGCGCAACAAACCCACAGTCTGTAACAAATCTACAACAAACCTACCCTGGATGACAGCGGCTAGCCAGAGGCTTCAGGGGAACACCTGGCGACGGTAAAATGTCTAGCGGTGAAGGGGCGGCCGAGGGCAGATCCCTGGCTGCAGACGCTAGCGAGCACAACGGAGTTATTCCCATGGCCAAGTTGTTGTTGGGGGATCAGTCCTTTGAGGTGGAGCTACTGACGGATGTGCCCACCAATTGGCCTGGAATTAAAGTCATGTCCAAGGGAGCTAAGCTAGATATCCCCCCAGGAACGGTGGTGAGGGTGGAGTCCGAGGATGACCACATAGCGGGCTCCTACAAGGTGGTCTATCGTTTGGCACCTGCCTATCCCCGCAGCTGGCGACTCCTCTTGGAGCGGGCAAGTGCCGAGATTGCCCAGGCGGCAGCAGCTTCCCCATCCAAGGCTGCCCCAGCTAGCCCTGCCTCAGGCCCCTCGGCGCCCAACCGCGATAAGGTCTTTACCATCAAGGTATCCGGCCTGGTAGGAGGAGGCGTGCGCAAGAGCGTTGTCGAGTACAAAGTGCCCTTCAGCCGGCTCTCCCAAGAAGTTAAGCGGATTACCCAAATGGGAGGCAAAATCGTCAGCATTACGGAGTCCAATTTGTTGAGCAACCTCAGCTAACTTGCCCAGAAGGCAGCTGTGGCTCTGCTGGATCCCCACCAGCAGATGAGGGTGGTAGGCTAACGCTGGTTTTGCCGGTGAGGAGGAGAACATGACGTCTCGACAGCCGCCGAGGCGCCGGGGTGGCTATCCAGTCCCCAGTGCAAAAAGGGGAACCCCGTTCCCTCCCTCCGCCTTCCGCCACCGAAGTTTTTCTGCTCCCGTACAGCAACCGCCAACGAAGTTGCGCTTCCGGCTCCTCGGCTTCTTGGCCTTATTGGTCACGGTGCTAGGGTTTGGCGCCGGCGCCCTAGTGGCCTGGGTAACTGCTCATCCCAACTGGGCTAGCCGCCTACTGGGGCTAGGGCCTGCAGCCGAGATACCTGCTCCCCGCGCCCAAGCCAAGGCGGCCCAACAGCGCCTGACCCTCCCCCAAAAGCGGGATCCCTTTGCCCTTCATCCCACAGCCAGCCTCTCTTACGTGCCGGCCATCATGTACCACGACGTGGTAGCTGGCCGCAAACAGGTGTGGTTTGACACCACGGTAGCCGAGCTGCGGCAGCACTTCGAGGCCATTAAGCAGGCGGGGCTGACCCCCATCCACATTGACCAACTGTACAAACACCTACGCGACGGGGATCCCTTGCCGGAAAAAGCCATTTTGCTGACCTTTGACGATGCTTACCTGGGCCTGTACGAGAACGCCTACCCCCTCCTGAAGGAGTACAACTACCCTGCCACCTACTTTGTGCAAACTGGCTTTGTCGGCGTGCCCACCAGCAAGGATCACTTTACCTGGGATCAGATGCGGGAGATGGACGCCAGTGGGTTGATCGACTTTGCCGCCCACACCGTTAACCATCCTCCCGACCTGCGGGTGCTAGACGACAACCGTCTGCGGCGAGAGGTGTTTGACTGCAAGGCCAAGCTGGAGCAGGAGCTGGGCCACCCCATCTACTACTTTGCCTATCCCGAAGGCAATCGGGACGAGCGAGTGAAGCGGTTTCTTGCCGAGGCGGGCTACCGGATGGCTTTCACCATGGATCCTGGCTTTACAGGCCAGTCTCCCAACTTGCTGGAGGTGCGCCGCTTTAACCAGTTCCGCCTTGCCGAAGCCATTATTGGCGCTCGCACCTTCACCCTTGGCCGCAGCCCCGACTACTGGCTGGATGTTACTCAGCCGTTGGCCTTGACCGATGAAGTGATCGACGGGGTGCGGGTACTCACCATCCGCGGCGGACGGGCAGCCACAGTGCATGCAGAACGGCGCTACGAGGTAAGGACGCTAGTCCGGCGCTACCAGGCCGATGCGGGCATTAACGGCAGCTTCTTCTCCATTCCCTGGATTAACTCCGCTAGCAACGTCATGGTGGGGCCGGTGATGGCTGCCAACCACAAGACCTTCATCCCCGGTCGCCCCGAAGATGACAAGGTGCTGCGCGGTCGCCCCCTGGTGCTGCTGGGCAGGGATCGGCTGCGCTTTGTGCCCTTTGATCCCGATACTATGACCCGGCTTGAGAACATCCGCCAGTTGATGCCGGAGGTTACGGATCTGTTTGTGGCGGGCCTGTGGCTGGTTAAGGACGGCCATGCCCTCTCCCAGGCGGAGATCGATTCCTTCCGCCTCTCTAGCGCCGCCGAGTTTCGCCCCAGGGCTTTCTTTGGGGTGGACAACCAAGACCAGGTAGTGATCGGAGTTACCAAAACCCACGTCAACGCCGCCATCCTGGCCCGTCTTCTGCCCAAAAGTGGGATCCGCGAGGCGGTGCTGCTGGACTCTGGCTTTAGCACCTCGCTGGTCTACCAAGGGGAGATCCTCGCTACTGGCCATGCCGGCCCCAACCAGCCCAGCCGCCCTGTGCCCCATGCCATTCTGCTCTACGACCTGAACCGCCTATGGGCAAGGGATCCCCATCCAGAAGCCGAGGCTGGCTCTGAGGGAGATCGGCTGGAGGGGCTGGTGCAACTTTTGCCGGCTAGCGACCAAGAGGCAGCCAGGGCCCAACTGAAAAGCATTCTGGCCGGCCAGCGCACTCTGAGGCAGGGGGATCGGGGCCCGGCGGTAGTGGCGGTGCAACTGGGGTTGAGCCACCTGGCTGCTCAGCAGGGACGGCTGGATCTGCTCCCCTCTGGCCCCGATGGCGTGTACGGCCAAGAACTGGCCCAGGCAGTGGCGGAACTGCTGCTAGCCGAACCTGGGCGCAGTGAGGAGGGATCCCCTCAAGCAACCCCTACACCCCTAGGCGCGGGAACTGCCCCTCTGTCTGGAGGCGGGGACGCCATCGACGCCCAACTGCTGAAGCAGCTGCTGGAGCGGGTGGACTTCTCTCCTAGCGCTGTACTGGTGGATACGCGCCTGGAGCGGCCAACTTGGCCTCTGGAGCGCAAGCCAACCCGGAAACTGCTGCCCAGGGTGGCTCTAGATTGAGCTATGGCTGCAAAGAGTCGGTGAGCGCAGCATTTAACCTCAAGCTGAGGCCAACAAAGCTAGGCCAGGTTCCCTTGGTTTGCGGGGTGAAGTTTGTCACCCCCTGGGTTCTGACAGCAGCCGGGCTGATTGCGACTGTTGAAAGTGGCCAAGGGGGGTTGGGACCTGGAGGGATATCCTTTCTGAAGCTGGTTTTGCTATCTTGCTTTCAATACTTTTCTGCTGCTTCCTATGGCTTCTTCTGCTTCAGCAGATCTGCCCCGCCCTCTTCTACAAGCAGAGGTTGCTCGTCTAGACAGCCTCCGCTACAACGAACAGGGTTTGATCCCGGCCATCGTGCAGGACTACCTGGATGGGACGGTGCTGATGATGGCCTGGATGAACCGGGAGTCGCTGCAGAAAACTTTGGAAACGGGCCGCACCTGGTTCTGGAGCCGCTCGCGGCAGGCGCTGTGGCCCAAAGGGGAAACTTCTGGCCACGTCCAGTGGGTCAAGCAAATCCGCTACGACTGCGACAGCGACGCGCTGGTCATCTTGGTGGAGCAGGTGGGGGATGCGGCATGCCACACGGGGGCGCGGAGCTGCTTCTTCCGCACGCTGCAAGGGGATCCCATTCCGGCAGCCGATACCCTGTCGCAGGTGTTTGCCGTCGTCAAAGCCCGCCAGGCGGATCCCCGGCCCGATTCCTACACCAGCAGCCTGCTGGCCAAGGGAGACAACGCCATCCTGAAAAAACTCGGCGAGGAGACGGCTGAGGTGGTGATGGCGGCAAAGGAGGGGGACAAGACAGCCCTGGCCCGCGAGGTGGCGGATCTCTGGTACCACTGCCTTGTGGCTCTTGCTCACTATCAGGTGGATATTCGGGATGTCTATCGCCAGCTCCAAGCCCGTCGTTCCCCTCAGTGAAGGTGCTCTGTCCAAGGGAGGGGAGCCGCTTTTGGAGGAGATGGATCAGCCCCCAGCCAAGACCCCCTTGGAGTTGCAGGCCGGGCGACGGGGCCAGGTGGATCTGGAAACCGATCGGGAGACGTTGGCTTGTTACCTGCGGGGCCATGGCCAGTGGATCCAGCGCTGCTTCCAGCCGTTGCGAGTGGAGCCCCTCTCTGCTGAAACCTACAGGCTGCAGTTCTTCCGCATGGGCGGCCTAGGATTTGAGCTGGAGCCCAGCTTTGGGATCAAGATTTGGCCGGAGGAAGATTACCTATTTCGGCTCACCTCCATTGAGCTGCCGGGGGATGCTGCCCTGCCCTATCGGGTGGATTGTCAGGCCAGCTTCCGGCTGGAGGAGCTGCCGGGATCCCCTGCCACCACCCGTGTCCACTGGGATCTCCATCTGGATGTGCGCCTGCATTTGCCCAAGTTTTTGCACGTTCTGCCGCGCAAGTTGGTTCAGAAAGTGGGCAGCCAAGTGGTGCAGCAGGTTACCCGCAGCCTCAGCAATCGCTTTACTCACAATGTCTGCAGCGATTTCTACCGCTCCGTTGGTCGTCCCCATCACCCCTATCGCTTGGTTACGGTGGAGGATAGGGCGTGATGCCGTTGCGGGCAGGCTGCTCGGCCTTTCCCGCCAGCCGGTGTAAACGTCGTGCTGTCCTCAAAAACACGACCTTGATGGGAGGTGCGGAGGAACCATCAGACGCGGAAATCCTCCGCTAGTTGTGCCCTGGAAGAGACAGCCGCTGCCAAAACTCAATCCTGTTCCCGCCGAACTTGGCTTAGTCTCCCCGCGCTGCGCAAGAGGTGTGCAGACCTCGGTAACGGGAAAATAGCGCCCTTCAGGGGTAGGTGGTGGCATCCACCTCGGCGCACTGGTGTAGCCTGCAGGGAGCAAGTAAAGAATCCCACCTCCAGGGTTGGGGAGAATGCCAACCCCTTATTGGGGCACGTGCCTACAATTCAACCGCTGCCAGAGCTTCTTCCGGCCCCACCAGAGCAATGGCGGCGTTAACTAGGTAGGTTTTTGCGGCCTGCTGGAGCTGGGCAGGTGTGAGCTGCCTCACCCTCTGCAAATACTGCTGGTCGAACTCCATGCCCAGACCCAAAATCTCGTACCAGCCGGCCAGCTGCGCCACCTGGGCGTTGGTCTGTTTGCTGAGGGCATACTGGCCCAAGAGCTTGCGCTGAGTCATCTCCACTTCCTCATCGCTAAGGAGGGTTTTGTGTAGGCGATGGATCTCCGCCTGCAGGCGCTCCAGGGCCACTGGAGTGTTCTCCGCCGCCGTGCCCAGGTAGGCCACAAAAGGGGCAGGATCCCGGCGGGTGGCAAAGAAGGCCGAGACCTCATAGGCCAGGCCACTGCGCTCCCGCAGCTCCACAAACAGGCGGCTGGACAGGCCGCTGCCTAGGTAAGTGGCCAGCAGCTTCAGGGCCGGATAATCCGCAGAAGCAGCGGGGGATCCGCGAAAGCCAAGCACAATCGTTGTCTGCTGGGTGGGTTGGAATAGCTTTCGCAGTTGCGGCTTCTCCAAAGGGGGCAGCGACAGGTCTAGTTCAGGAGCAGGCGGGCTGGTGCTTACCCAATCTCCCAGGACAGCTTCCACTTGGGCCGCCATCGTCTCCGGCGGCTCTGGACCGATTACCGCCATCACCATTCCCTCCGGGCGGCAGTAGGTGGCGTGGTAGGTCAGCAAGTCCTCCCGGGTCAGGGATCCCACCGTCTCCAACCATCCCAGCTCGGGAAGGGCATAGGGGTGATCCCCATAGAGGGTCTGCTGAACCTGGTTGAAGGCAAGGCTGAAGGGTCGCTCCTGTTGGGCGCGAATGGTCTGCAACAGCAGCTCCCGCTCGCGCTCTACCTCCGCTTCCGGAAAGCTGGGCTCCCGGAGGATTTCCGCAAGCAACTTCAGCAGCTCGGGGAAATCAGCCGCCACACACTGCAGCCCGACCTCGAGACAGTCGGCAGAGCTTTCCACCCCAAGCCCAGCCCCTAGGGATTCCACCCAGGCAGCAATGGCCTGGGAGTCGCGCTGCTGGGTGCCCTTGGTGAGGACAGCCGCCAGCAAGTGGCTCAAGCCTGCCTGCTGCGGTCGCTCCACCCGGCTGCCGCCGCGAAAAAAACAGTGAGCAGCCAGGATTTCCGTTGCCGGATTCTGGCCCAACAGCAGCGTGATGCCGTTGCTCAGGCGAAGGCGCTGTAAACGGCCCCGTTGCATGGCAAAGAGAGGGAAGCTCCTAGGGGCAAGGGATCTACCGGCAGGCCAGTTGCAGCTCCGAAGCCGCAGCAGCGCCAGAGGCAGCCGGCTTGAGCAAGGCCACCACGTAAGCCTCCGGAGAGAGGTACTGCTGAGCTAGCTCACGGACTTGGGCTGGGGTAAACGCTTGCAACAGCTCCAGGTACTCCTGCAGGCGCTGCACCCCAACCAGGGTCTCGTAGTAGCCGTAGATGCTTGCCAGTTGGCTAGGCGACTCGGCAGAGAAGAGGAGTTCGTGGGTCAGCAGGCGCCGCGCTCGATCTAGCTCAGCCTGACCGATACCCTCCTGCTGCAGCTTCTCAATCTCGCGCAAGATGGTTGCCTCCACCCGCTCCAGGTTTTCCACTTCCAGGCGAGCACTAATGCAAAAAAGCCCCCCCTCTTTCAGCACCAGTGAAGAACAGCCCACCCTCCTCACCCAGCCGCGCTGCTCTCGCAACAGATGCACCAGCCGCGAAGTGCGGCCTCCCCCCAGTACCGCGGCCAACAGCTCCAGGCCGCAAACCTGCTCCCAGGCCTCGAGGCTGACGGTGGGCCAGGCCAATTTTAGACGAGCCTGCTCCAGGCGGGTATGGGTGCTCTCGCGGCGCAGGATCCCTTGGGGACGAGGCTGAGGCGGGATTGGGGGCCTTGTCCAGGCAGAGCCGCTGGCAGGATCCCCAAACTCTCTTTCCACCAGCGCCAGCACCTGGTCCGGATCGATGCCTCCCGTCACCACCACCGTCATGTACTCGGGTCGGTACCAGCCGCGGTGGTAGGCGCGTAGCAGCTCTGGGGTCAACCCCATCAGGCTTTCTGGCGTGCCCAGCACGGGTCGCCCATAGGGGTGCTCCACCCCAAAGGCAGTTTCCAGGAGAAGCTGATAGGCCGTGTGCCCTAGGTTGTCGGCAGCGCGGCGAATCTCCTCCAAAACCACCTGGCGCTCCCGCTCCATCTCCTCCGGAGGGATCCCAGCCCGCAACACTGCCTCCGCCAGATAGGGCAAGGTATCCGGCAGGTCGGTGGCAGCTACGGTGATGTAGTAGTGGGTGTAATCCTGGCCGGTGGCAGCGTTGGTGATCCCTCCCCGCCCTTCAATAACCCGGTCCAGCTCCCCGGGGGCCAGCCGCTCGCTGCCCTTAAAGACCATGTGCTCCAGAAAGTGGGATATGCCCAGCCACTGCAACGGCTCGTTGCGCCCGCCTGTTTGGACCCAGACGTCCACCGTGGCCGAATCGGCAATGGGAAGGGGGTGAAGAATGACGCTTAGCCCGTTGTTTAGGCGATGGGTGTAAGCAGGAAGAAGACGCGGTGCGCGGCTCAAGGTCAAAGTTCTTAATCAGCAGAGAACAAACTTAATCTTACCCGCACAACCGCCGCTGAGAGCCTTCAGGGAGCAATTGGGTTTATCTTTACTAGTCTTGGGAAGGGGTATCCGTTGATCCTGGCCACGACAAGCTGGGGGATCCCTCGCCAACTAGGCTCTCTTCTACCTGAAAGCCAGGCGGCCATTCTTCACTTTCGCGCACCCGCTGCACCACTTCCTTAGGCAGGGTCACTCCCAGCTCCCGCGCGGCTACGGCCACCACGTCTCCCCGATCGATCAGGCCGGCAATGGCGCCGCTGGGGGTGAAGACCAAGACTTGGCGCGGCTCCGCCTGGCCCATCATCTGGATGACCTGGGCAATGGGAGTTTCCTCCCGCACCCCTTGAAGTTGCTCCATCGGCTTGAGAATGGCTTTGAGGGTGAGGTGATCCCACTGGCTGCGCTCGATGTCGTTGAGCAGTTCCGGCCTAACCAGGCCCCGGTAGCGACCGTCCTCCTCGGCAAAGTACACTTCCTGAACGCCT
The DNA here is from genome assembly GCF_047461755.1 of Synechococcus sp. R65.1. Taxonomy (NCBI): domain Bacteria; kingdom Bacillati; phylum Cyanobacteriota; class Cyanophyceae; order Synechococcales; family Synechococcaceae; genus Synechococcus; species Synechococcus sp. R65.1. The sequence goes on from NZ_JANSHU010000008.1 coordinate 31,252, forward strand.
CTTGCGGTCTCTGGCTGGAGGGAGGCAGGGATCAGGTAGCGATCGACAAACTCCCGCAGGCTCATGCCCGCATCCACCACGCGAAAGCGGCGGCTCATGACATCTGCGGCCTTCAGGCGAGCCAACACCCGCTGCAGCTGCGCATACTGCTCGTAGCGACGGGCGCTACTTAAAATAAACAAGCCAATGAGCCCCGTCCAAAGGCCATTGAGGCTCCCCAAAAATACCCCTACTAGACCCAGGCCCACCAAGCCCCAGCCCACTCCCTGGCCAGCTCGAGCTGCCCACAACATGCCCTTTTGCCGATCCCCTGTCCAACCCCAGATGGCTGCTTTGAGCATCTGCCCCCCATCCAGGGGCAGCCCTGGCAGCAGGTTAAACAGGGCAATCACTAGGTTGATGGCAGCCAAGCTGGCAAGCATTGAGGTCAGCGGCGACCCTGGCCCCGCCCAAGCTCCAGCCACGCTGAAGAGGACAAACAAGCCCAAACTGAGAAGGGGCCCTGCCAAAGCCACCCAAAAAGCGCCCAGGGGGCGAGGCACTTCTCGCTCAATGGCCGCCATGCCGCCAAAGATGAACAGGGTGATGGAGCTCACCCGTACTCCATAGGCCCGGGCGACTAGGCTGTGGGCCAACTCATGGGCCAATAGCGAAAGAAAAAGCCCCACCGCTGGCACCACCCCGTAGGAGAGCACCAGCAGCAGAGCCGCTGGAAACCAGGTGTAGTCGAGGAACAAGGGGATCCCCCACAAATTCCCGATGCGCAGGCGACTGGTCATGGCCTTAACTCCTACACAGCTCTTGCCCAGGAGGGCTTTTAGGACAGCAGGCAACCTTTCTCCTTGGGATCCCTTCCTTTCCACTCTAGCCCTTTCCGGGGCTTCGCAGCGAATCCTTGTGGTACCCTGGGTAGCTGTCCAGCAAACCAGGCAACCCTGCTAGAGCGGCCGGGTTAGCCGCAGTGACCCTATTTTTTTGTCCCTCTTTCTGGGGGACGACGGAAACAGCTATGGTATCGACTTCCTCCTACGAGCAGAGCAAAGCGGTACCCTCGCCCCAGGAACAAGTGCCAGGTTTTGTAGACGAGTTCCCCGCGACAGCCCCAACGGCTGCCCCAGTGTTCTACCGCACCTATAGTCGGCGCCGCCCCGATGGCAGCCGCGAGACTTGGAGTGACGTCTGCGATCGCACCCTGGCCGATATTGCCCGCCTAGGGCGCCTTACTCCCCAGGAGCGGGAGCTGTTGGAACGTCTGCAGCGGCAGTTGAAAGCGTTGATCTCAGGTCGGGCCCTGTGGGTGATGGGCACCGAGTGGATCCAGAAGCCGGAAAACTACTCCGGCGCCTACAACTGCACTAGCCTCACCGTGGTGGACTGGCGCTCCTTTGGCCTGATGATGGATCTGGCCATGATGGGCTGTGGCACGGGAGCGGTGCTGGAGCCTCAGTTCATCAGCCAGTTGCCCCCCATCCTCAACCGCCTAGAGGTGCAGGTAGTAGGATCCATTGGTGCCACCCCCCCCGAAGCGCGGCAGGAACACACCCGCATCCAGCGCCAGGGCTCTCACGTGCACATCCAGGTGGGCGATAGCCGCCGCGGCTGGGTGGAGTCTTACCAAGCTCTCTTGGAGCTGGCGGCGGATCCCAGTTTTGGGGGTCAGGTGGAGGTGACGGTGGATCTCAGCCATGTGCGCCCCGCTGGGGAGCGGCTAAAAGGGTTTGGGGGCGTGGCCAACCCCATCAAGCTGCCCGGCTTGTACCAGCGCTGTGCCGCCATCCTCAACAAAGCCGTGGGCAGGCAACTGAACTCGGTGGAGTGCTGCCTGCTCATTGATGAGGCGGCCGCAACGGTGGTGGCGGGGAATATCCGCCGTAGTGCAGGTATGCGCCAGTTTGCCGCCGACGACGAGCTGGGATCTAGCGCCAAAGACAATCTCTGGCAGCAGGACGAGCAGGGCAACTGGAGAATTGACCCTGAGCGAGATGCCCTGCGCATGGCCAACCACACCCGGGTATTTCACCGCAAGCCAACGCGGGAAGAGTGCATTGCTGCCGTGCGCAAGCAGTTTTACTCCGGCGAGGGGGCTATCCAGTGGGCTGGGGAAGCCGTAGCGCGGGCCAACGCCGACCTAATCAACACCCCCGAGCTGAAGCGGGAGTTCCTCAACGTCTATGCCTCGGAGGGACCCGAGGGAGCTAGGCGCTGGATAGAGGAGCGGCAGGCAGCTAGTAGCTCTCCGTCTGTCCAACCGCCAACGTGGCATAGGGTGCAACGGTATGGGCTGAACCCCTGCGTTACCGCAGACACTTGGATCCACACGGGCGACGGCCCGCGCCAGGTGAAAGACCTTATTGGCAAGCAGCACAGCACCTACGTCAACGGCGAGCTATTCAGCACGACCCCAGAGGGGTTTTTCTACTCCGGCACCAAGCCCGTGCTCAAGCTGGTGACCCAGGAGGGATTCTCTCTTCGGCTGACGGGCAACCATCGTGTTCTCAAAGTCATTGCCCAGACTCCAAAGGCGCAATACACGGAATGGGTGCCGGCAGAAGAGCTCCGCCCGGGCGACCGCATTCTGCTGCACAACCATCGCGACCTAACCCCCTGGGATGGTGAGGGGACCTGGGAGGAAGGCTGGCTCTTGGGGAATTGGCTGGGCGACGGCAGCCTTGCCACAACCCAGTGGAATGACACGGCTGTACTGCGCTATGGGCAGGATACGCAGCAGGAGATGAGCCTCCATGCGGCTCAGTTGTTGCAGGCTGCGGTAGGGTACGAACCTCGCCGGCCAGAGACCTGTTATCACCCCAAGCTGAAGGGCCGGGTTATCCATTCCACCGGCTTGGCGAAGCTGGCAGCTAAGTTCGGCATGGCTCCAGGACAGAAGCAAATGACTGCGGCACTGGAAGCCACAAGCTTTGATTTCCACCGCGGCTTTTTGTGCGGCCTGTTTGACGCAGACGGCAGTGTGCAGGGCGGTCAAGAGAAGGGAGTTAGTGTGCGGCTTTCCCAAAGCAACCTGGACACCCTCAAAGCTGTGCAGCGCATGCTGGCGCGTCTAGGGATTGTCTCGGTCATCTACGAGAATCGCCGTCCCGCTGGGTATCGTCTGCTGCCTGATAGCAAGCGCCAGCCAGCCCCCTACGCCTACAAGGTGCAGCACGAGCTGGTCATTAGCGGGGACAACCTGCACCAGTTTCAGGCAGTGGTGGGCTTTCGAGAACCGCGCAAAGCTCAGAAGCTAGGTGAACTGCTCGGCAGCTACCAGCGCCGGCTCAACCGGGAGCGGTTTACGGTTACAGTTGCAGCCCTGGAGCCTGACGGCGTGGAACCGGTCTATGACTGCACCGTGCCCGGCCCAAGCTGCTTTGATGCCAATGGGTTGGTTGTCCACAACTGCGGTGAGATCATCGGATGCGACTTCCACTGCAATCTGGCCGAGATCCACCTCAACCGGCTAGATCCCCACAACCGCCAGGAGCAAGAGGAGGCCTTTACGGCAGGGGCCCTGTCGGCTGCGGCGCTATTGCACCACCGCTTTGTTGAGCCCCGCTTCCAGCGCTCAAGGGAATGGGATCCCATTGTCGGCGTCTCGTTTACTGGTCTATTTGACTTTTGCGTCAAAGCCTTTGGGGTGGACTGGCTGCGCTGGTGGCAGGAAGGGAGGCCCGATACGCCTCTGGGGCGGGAGTTTAAGCAGCAGGAGCGGGAATACCTCAGCTTCTGGAAGGAGGTCGTTCACCGCGTGGTTTGGGACTACTGCGACCGTCACGGGTTGCGCCGCCCCAACCGCTGCACCACCGTTCAACCTGCCGGCACCAAGTCGCTCCTGACTAACGCCTCTCCCGGCTGGCACCCGCCCAAGGCTCAGCGCTACATTCGCCGCATCACCTTTGCCAAAAACGACCCCGTGGCCCTGGCCTGCCTGGACTACGGCTACTCGGTGGTGCCCGCCCAGTCTGACAAGGATGAGCACGGCAACCTGCTCAACGACCCCTTTGATCCCCGCTGCACCGAGTGGTTGGTAGAGCTGCCGGTGGAGGTGGAGTGGGCCAATTTGCCCGGCGCCGAGGAGATTGAGGTTGAGCGCTTCTCTGCCCTGGCTCAGTTTGACTTCTACATGCAGGTGCAAAAGTACTACACCACCCACAACACCTCCGCCACCATCGAGCTGCGCGAGGACGAGATCGAAGCGCTGGGATCCCGCATTTACGAGGCCATCCGCGACGACGAGGGCTACATCAGCGCAGCACTGCTGGCCCGCTTCGACGCTCCCTTCCCCCGCTTGCCCTTCGAGAAAATCGACAAGGCCACCTACGAGCGGCTGATGGCCGAGGTCAAGCAAAGACGAAAGACCGACAACTTTTACGAGGCGCTGGCGCGCTATGACCGCAACCTCGCCCTAATAGCAGAGGGTCCAGCAGGGTGTGATGCCCTCGGCTGTCTGATGCCGGAGGCTAGCCCGCAGGGCGAGAACCCGTCCCGCTAGCAGAGGGGGGGATCCCGCCTCGGGCTCTGGCTACACTGTTCTTGGCCGGGAATCCGAGCACTGCGCGCCTTGGCAGCCCCCTCGACAAGCTAGGGGCAGGGGGGGTTGGCACAGTCCGGTTTTCCCTGCTCGAGCGCTTGGTGGCTGGAGGAGTGGATCTGATGCAGACAGGAGCGCAGCTCCCGAGGAAAGCCTGGACGGTGGAAATCTGGCGCAGGCTAAGGGGGCTGGTGCTGGCGCTGGCGGTGCTGCTGGGGATCGCCTGTTCTAGCCTCAAGGGCTCTGGGACCTCCCCTCCTGGATTGATCCCTCCTCCGCCTGAGCCGGGCAGCCGGTCGATTCCTCTAGCGGTGCGCACTCTGGGCACCAGCCGCTTTAAGTTGCTGGGCTTGACAGTGGGTGTGGCTGGAAGCGAGGCTGAAGTGCTTCTGGATACCGGCTCAGCAGGGCTGCGTATTCTGTCGTCGGTGGCAGGGCGCTTTGGCTTAGAGCGGACGGGGATCCCTTCCACGGTAACCTTCGCCGATGGCACGCGATTTATTGGCGTGCTGGCTCGCGCTCCCTTCAGCTTGGGTGGGATCCAGAGCCGAGAGCCGGTCACGATTCAGTTGATTGACCAAATTACCTGTGTGGAGCCGCTGGTGGCCAGCTGTTCCGACTATCTATTTGGACCAGGGCGGCCCTTTGCTGGGATCCTGGGCACCTCTTTGGACGAGCGCAGCCCTGACCGCGACCTGTTTAGCCCTCTCACTCGCCTGCCGGGCAATTTTCGCTCGGGGTACATCATCCAAACCGGCGGCTTTGAGTCTGCTCAGGGCCTTTTCACCGTCGGCCTGACCGAGGCCAACACCGCTGGCTTCAGTTTTCGGCAACTGCCCCAGGTGGGAAGTTTTCCCGATGGCACGCCCATCTGGCGGGATGAAGCTCTGCAAGTGGCCTACCGCATCAGCAATACTTCTATCCAAAATGTCCTCAGCCCCACCGTATTTGACAGCGGCGCTTCCGACATCTTCCTCAACGTTCGACTGTTGGGATCCGCTCCTTTTCCCACCGCCACCCTACCCCCAGGCTCGGAGTGGCGAGCTGTGCTGGGAGGAGCCTTTGACTACCGCATCCGGGTTGGCTTTCCGGTAACGCCCAGCCGGGATCGGATCTTTGTCAACGGCAACCAGAGCGTGCAACTGTTGGGCATGCCCCTGTTTTTCAACGCCGACGTTGCTTTCGATATTGAACGTGGTCGGATTGGCTTTCGCCTGCGTTGAGACCAAGTTTTGAGTTGAACTGGGGAGGAAACCAATGCTTGCCCAGGACGGGATCCCTGCGCGCAGAAGGGCACGTCGCTGGCCCTGGATCTGGGTTCTGCTCCTAGTGTGTTGGCTGGGGTTGGGCGGGCCGGCCTGGCCAATTGGTTTGGGAGATCCCTTGCCGGAGTGGGCTCAGTCTATGCAAGTGGGGCGGCAGCGGCTACGCGGCGTGGAGCAGTACCAGGGTCAGGAGCAGATCCGCGCTTACGGCAACCAGGCAGGGCGGGTGTTTTGGATTCAAATCGAAAGCAGTGCCGACCTGCCGCCGGACTACCGGGAGTACTTGGGCGAATACCAACAATTTCCAGTAGAAGTTGTAGCCGTGGTGCCGTTGCGGGCTCGACGGCTGCGCTTCCGTCAGGGGAATCGCAGTGCTGAGTGGCAGGTGGTGGGCATGAGCGGCCACTTTGAGGCTGAGGCGCTTAGCCACGACCTGGCTCCGCCCGAGTTGTTTCAGCTCTAACCTAGGGGGATCCCCAAGGCGCGATCGGGAAAATTAGGGCTTATTCTAGAGAGAAGCTTGAACTCAGAGTTTGCCAATGAGACTGCTTCAGCAGGAAGTCCCAGTTATCCTCAATCGCTTTCTTGTTAAGGAGCTAACTCAGGAAGACCTCACCTTTTATGAGTACAACTGTAGGCTAAACCCCCTCCCAGAGCCAGAGGATGTGCGGAAAACTTTTTCCAAAATCTCCAGGATCTGTAATCAGCTAGAAGTGCTAGCTGTTCGTCTGGGAAATCGAATTATAACTCGGGAAGAAGTTCCAATCAGTAAGCTCAGGACAGAGGGTTGGGAGTTAAAAGAGCTAGGGCCTAGGGTTTTAACCTGTACCGATGTCCAAGAAAGAAGCGCTCTCGAAAGCTTTGAGCGCAAGAGGATAGAGTCTCGCCTTAAGTCTCTGTTCAAAAAAACTGAAGTTGAATCAACAGGGGGAGGCTTGCTCTGGTGGATCACTAGTCAGGAAGGGGTAGAACTTTTCGGGGATGGCTGGGAAATCCACAGAGGAAGAATGATAGATGTTGCTGTTGAAACAGACGGAAAGCTTTATTTAGAAGTCGATATTCATTACCGTCTCTACACACCGTGGACTTTGCATGAATGGCTGGAAAACTATCCAGATGTTCCAATCAAGTTGGTTCGGAACACATACGATAAACACCGGACTTGGAAATATCTGGGTATTCTTTCCAACCGGTCGCCGCGGGAGGTTCAGCTGGCAGGGCTGAACATTAGTCTGGCGGAGTTTCATTTGCGAAAATACAATGCTCCTCTAGAAGAGGTGGAAAGCTCTTGGGTAGTCGAGGTAGCTTCAAGGGAAGGGCGTTTTCCCCATCTTTCTCGAAGACTATCGCCTGTCCTAACCTTGGAAATACTAGCCAGTCTAGAGTGCAGAAGTAGCCTTGCTAAAAAGGTTAGCGCCGCTGTTACCGAGCGTATTAGAAAAAGTTTACAAGAACGACTGCAAGAGTCTAAAAAGACAGCAAAGACTATTATAGAGAGCGTCTACAACCTTACCAGAAGGGAAATTGAACCACTGAAGACTAAGGGCTACATCTTGCCCAAGCCAAAGCTATTGGGATCGGGTCACAGGCAAGTCCAAAATCCCGCCCGGGTTAGGTACCAGGGATGTGCGAAGGTAGGCGAGACTAAGTTTGGATGTCTAAACCTCTGCGACGACAAGCAAGAGTATCCTAGCGAAGTGCACAAGTGCTTGCTTGAGGTAGCCCAAAAAAGCGGAGTAAAAGTCGAAGTAGACTTCTATGCTACTCGGCAGGACTACTTGCCTAAGAACGAGCTCGCCCGAAAAAGATTCTGGCAAAGCTGGGCTGAGCAAGGGATCAAAACCGTTTTGGTCGTTATGCCGTGGCCACCCAATGAGGACAAGCAAAAGATCCGTGTGGAGGCTCTCGAAGCGGGGATAGCAACTCAGTTTATGATCTCTGGCGCTGATTCCTACAAAGCCCTAAACGTCGTCCTAGGCCTTCTGTGCAAGGCAGCATGGCAGCCCGTACTCCTGGAACCCCTCGACCATCCTGAACGCCCTGAGCTGATCATTGGCTTCGATGTGGGAACCGATCGACAGCTGTACTACGGAGCCTCTGCCTTCGCTGTTCTTGCTGATGGGCAGAGCTTAGGTTGGGAGCTCCCTGCTGTGCAAAGAGGAGAAACCTTCTCTGGTGATGCAATTTATCAGACTGTGTCCAAGCTTGTCAATAAGTTTTATAAAAGGCTCAGTCGATATCCCACCAAGGTTCTCTTAATGAGGGATGGTTTAGTGCAGGAAGGTGAATTTGGAAAGACAATTGAGGAGTTAGAAAAAGAAAAGATTGCTGTGGATGTTGTCGGAATACGCAAAAGCGGTACAGGAAGGATGGGGATAGAGGAAGAAGGTAAGTACAAAGATGCCAAAATAGGTACTGTTGTTTTCGACCGCTCGCGAAAGTCGTTTACTCTGGTCACAAGCCAGCCCATTAGCAGGGAAGGCACGGGCTCCATTGGTAGCGCAAGACCCCTGCGAGTTGTCCACGAATATGGCAGTACGCCTTTGGAGATCTTGGCCCTGCAGACTTACCACCTTTCCCAGCTTCATCCTGCCAGTGGGTTCCAAGCCTGTAGGCTTCCCTGGGTACTTCATTTTGCTGACAAGAGCGGCAAGGAGTTCCAGCACCTCGGCAGCAACATCTTCAGTGTCCTGCAAAACATAGATCGCCAGAAATTGATTGCCGTCTAGCAGGGTAGGGGGTTCTTCCCTGTGGGCCCTGCTAGGATGGGGAAGGGTTTGAGATGCCAACTATGTTTACTCACAACGAGGTCTGGAAGACCTTTCTGAGCAACCCTGTTGTCTTCTGCGGGGGCTTTCTCAGCGGCCTGCTGCGTTTGGATGTAAGGCAGGATCCGCTGCGCAGTTGGCTAGAGTCGCAGGGCTTGAGGGTGGAGGATCCGCCGGCCTCCACGCAAGGCCCCCAGTCTATTGCCATTGAGTAGGCATGGAGACAGGAGAGAGCCTCCCCATTCAGCAAAGTAGGCCAAGGTGAGCTGATGCCCCCCGGACAATCTGTAAGAAGGTGGCGACGGCAGGGATCCCTCTATGGCTATCTTGGCGGAGTTGTGCTTTTGCTTGCGGGGCTAGTTGGCTTACCCTCAGCAGATTTGGCTTTGGCCCAAGCGGAGCTCATTTCCTCGAGAGGCTCTGACCAGGATCCCCAGCTTTGGCTGGAGCGCTACAACGCTGCTTTGAAGCAACTGCCCCCTTTGCCCAACTTGCAGTACCGCCAGCAGGTGCGGGTTGAGGGATCCCAGACCTTTACAGCCACCCTGGATGTGCTCCGCCGCCGCGACGGCAGTTGGCAGGCTTGGGTAGCCGAAGGGGATCGCGTCCGCCTGTTGGATTCGCGGCAACTGGAAGCGGTGAACCAATCGGACTTACTCAGGCTGTATTCGGTGTACGTGAGCCGGCCCGAAGCGCTCCTGCCCTCGGTGAACTTTCACTTAGAGGCTGATCCCACCCGCTACCACGTCTTCTCCTCAGAACGGGCGGATCTGGCGGGATCCCCTGTCCAGCATCTGCGTTTAGAGCCTCTCCAAGAGGGCCAGGTGCGGGAGCTGTGGCTGGATCCGGAGTCGGGGCTGCCGCGGCAGGTGCTCTTGTTTTTGTCAGGGGTGTGGGGACAGGCCTACGTCCTCATGGGGTTTACGGCAGTGCCCGCGCCCGAGGGAGGCCTTCGCTATTGGCTGCCGGAGAGCACCCGCATCAACCTGAGCTATGGGTTTTGGACGCTGGAGGGCCTGACCCGCCGCGTGTTCAGGGGATCCCTTGCCATCCGGCACGACTACCAGGACTATCGCATCTTGCCGGAAGGAGTGCAGTTGCGCTTTTTGCCCTCGCAGCCGCCGCTGGATGCGCCGCCAGTGGTGGCCGGCCTGCCGGAGAGCACGCCCCAACTGGAGCTGGGGGATGTGCAGGTCTTGGGGGTGGATGAGCAGGGGAACCAGCAGTTTAGAATTGGCCTGGGCAGACGCACTGCTGCAGAGACCCCCTTGGAAGACCGCATCGCCGCCTTTAACCTCACCCGACCGGCCAGCCGCAATGCTCTCACCCAGATCGATACCATGGCCTTTTTGTCTTTGGGGAGCAGTCAGTTGCCCATCTATCTCTTTCAATTCGACACGGGTCGTCCTCTCTATCCCCTGCAAGGGGTGGGGCAGCCGCGGGTGGATCCCAATGAGGTCTTCGATCCCAGGCCGCCGGCCATCAAGCTCTTTGGAGATTAGGTGGGGAAACCCCAGGGAGCGCTGTTGGGAGGGGCTAGAATAGCCCTGGGATCCGGAGGAGAAGCAAGGCGTGATCAAACCCTACTCTGCCCACTTGTTGACCCCCGACTTTCGCCTCAGTCTGGCAGTGCTAGTTTTGGCAGTGCCGCTGTTTTGGCTTTCGCTTTGGGCAGGGCTGGCCATGGGATTGTTTGGCCTGTTTTTGCTGGTGCAGACTTGTCTTATCGGGCTGGCCTTTACCCGCACAGCCCTGCAAGTCTACAGCGGCTCCCGGCGCATCCGCGAGTTCCCCTACAGCGAATGGCAGGATTGGCAGATTTTCTGGCGACCTGTACCCATTCTCTTCTTCTTCCGGGAAAGCCGAGGCATCCACTTTCTGCCAATGCTCTTTAACCCAGTTGAGCTGCGACTTTGCCTAGAGGAGCACGTGGGACATCTGCACGCCCAGAGATCCCCTTTTCGCGGCGTGGGCCGATGAGCAGTTCGGAGGGCTGGGTTTGGCAAGAGCAAGGGGGGTGGCGGTGGTTGCGGTGTCAGCTCTTGGCGGACTGGCCGCATGCTTTTGGGTGCCGGCGCAGCTCCTTCTATCAACCGGCTGAACTGGCTGAGCAGCTGCGGCTGACCCCCGAACGGGCAGCTTGGGGCCACCAGGTCCACGGCTGTCAGTGGATGTGGGCCGATGCCCTCACCACGATCCCGGCAGGGAAAGCAGAAAGCAGGGTTCAGCGTCCCGCAGTCGATGCCGTAATTGCCCGCTGCCCAGAAGACTCTGCCTGGGTTGGTACTGCTGACTGTGTGCCGATTCTGGTTGCCAGTCGCCGGTGGGTGGCAGCAGTTCACGCTGGCTGGAGGGGGACGGCTGCCGGCATCTTGCCCAAGGTGCTCCAGGTCTTTCTTGGGGGGGGGATCCCTGCCGAGGAAATCCGCATTGCCCTGGGGCCAGCCATTTCCGGGCCAGCCTACCAAGTTTCCCAAGCAGTGGCTGACAAGGTGCTGCAGACGCTGCCGGCAGGCGTGGATCCGCAGCTTGCCCTCTGGCCTGATCCCATCCCTGGCAAGGTTCGCCTGGATCTGCGCTGGGTCAACTCTGCCCAGGCCCAAGCGCAAGGGATCCCGCCTGAGCACATTGCCATCAGTCCCCACTGCACCTTTGGCCAGCCCCAGGATTTCTTTTCCTATCGCCGCGAGGGATCCCTGGAGGATGAAGAGGGCCGCCGTTGCGTGCAGTGGTCGGGGATTGGGCTGCCCAAAGCGGCCTTGGACAAGCCGCCAGCTGCCCAAGAGAGCTGCTACGATTGAACTGCCCCCGCTGCCCAGTCCCAAGATGCGCCGTGCTGCCCTTAGGGGATTATCGTGGATAGTTTTGTCCCTCTTGCTTGTTGGTGGCCGGGAAGCTGCAGCCCAGACCTCTGTGACAGGCCTTAACCGCGACAGCGTACGGCAACTGAACCTTGAGAAGAATTCAAGTCGCGAGCCCAGCATTCCCTCGGCGCAGAGGCAGGCGAAGTGGCATACCCGCGCCAATGTCTGCAGGGGCAATTGCCGGAGAAAGTTGGCCGTATCGCCTAAGCAAGCGGCTAAGGTATTAAAGGAAGCCCTCAGGTCGCTGCAGAATGGATTGGGAGAAGCTCTCGGAAGAATGGGTGGCAGCCTTTAGGCAGGCGGCAGAGGCAGGCCTTGCTGCTCTAGAAGCCGCCTTGAGGGAGCTGGGAGAACAGCTGGCCACCCCTATCGAGCAAACCCTCAGGCAGTGGGAAACCTTTTGGCGGCTGGAGGAGGAACCCGAGCGCCCAGAGGAAGCGTCTAACCCTGCCGAGGGGCAGTCCTTTAGCACCAGCCGCTTTTTCGTCAGCCCCTGGGGATTTGGAGGCGTAGTTGTCTATACCTATATCGCTTCGCCGCCTGGCTGGATTGGGGATCCCACCTGTCGCTACAATGCCCTTTCCCCGCAACTGCGCTGTGCCGTCAACCCCTGTGGCCCTTGCAAGGGCTGTCCTCACTATGAGCCGCGGGAGGAGGGCTCTACGCGCTAGCCGGCCTGAGGGCGTGGGCTATGCAGGATAGCCGCCTTATTGTTGCTCTAGATACCTCCTCCCTTGAGGAGGCGCTGGAGTGGGTGGAGCGCTTACCCCAGGTGCAGTGGTGGAAGGTGGGCCTGGAGCTGTTTACGGCAGTTGGCCCTCCAATTCTGCAAGCCCTGAAGGAGCGGGGCAAGCGCATTTTCTTGGATCTCAAGCTGCACGACATTCCCCGCACAGTGGGGCGGGCAGTCCGAGTAGCCGTTGGCCATGGGGTGGACTTGCTGACCGTCCATGCGGCCGGCGGGAGCGCCATGTTGCACTCAGCCGCAACGGCCGTCCAGGGCAGTTCCTGTCGGCTGTTAGCAGTTACCCTTTTAACCAGCCTTGGCCCTGAACAGGTGCGGCGGGAGCTGGGCATCGAGCGGGATCCCGGCGACTATGGGTTGCAGTTGGCCCAGCTGGCCTTGGAACAGGGCTTGACGGGGCTGGTCTGCTCTCCCCAGGAGGTGGGGCGGCTGCGCCAAGCTCTGGGGCCGGAGGTTCTGCTGGTAACCCCAGGGATCCGACTGGGGGATCCAGAGGCGGGGGACGACCAGCGGCGGGTCTGTAGCCCTGCAACAGCCCTGCGGGCGGGGGCGGACTATCTGGTGGTGGGTCGCCCCATCACGGCCGCTGCCGATCCTCTGGCAGCCTGGCAACGCTTCCAGGCGCTGGTGGAGACTGCGGGCTGAGGGTTGGGGAAATGGCGTTGGGAGGCAGGCGGGGAGCCGCTCTAGCAGTGGTTTTGGGACTGTCCGGCCTCGCTCCTACACTAGCCAGGGGAGAAGTCTGTGCCAGCGATCCCCAAACTTGGTCTGAGGCCCTGACGGCCCAGTTGCCTTTGTTTCTCAATTTAGCCCTGAGCCGCTCCCGCTCAGAGTTTCAGGTGGTGCTCGTGGGCCAGCCGCAGGTCGAGCCTCTTGCTGCCAAGGAGTTGGCGGATAGCCCAGCCGCTTCCACTGCCCAGGGCTTTTGCCTCTACTTCACCACGCTGGAGCGCCGCTTGGTTCTCCCTCGGCAGCCGCCGCAGCCGGACAACCCTCTAGCGGGACGGCGCAGCGAAACCCTGCATCTGGCCTATGAGGCCTGTGTATTGCGGGATAAACCAGGAGATCCCTGGCAGTTGGTGCGCCTCCGAGTAACTGGAGCCGGGATCCCCGTTCGCGATGTTACCAACGGGCTCACCGCCCAAGCTATCCGCCGTTGGCAGCAGTCGGGGTGTCCCTCAGCAGGCGATCTAGAGTTGACTAGGCCCTCTTCTCCGTGAGGTTTCCTCCCGCCATGCCTCCTCAGGGCAAACGGCTACTCCGGCGCCGGCAGCCGGCCAAGCTGAGTTGGATAGGCCCCTGCCTGCTGTGCGGGGGAGTAGGACTGCTCTTTGGGCAACGGCTTCGCCTTCTAGCAGAACCGGCTCAGGAAGCGTGGTGGCGCGTTTTGCCTGCCAGTAGCTCTGGGGGATCCCTTGCTCCGCTGGAACTCCCCCTCTACCACTGGCTGGCAGAGAAACTTTTGCCTTGGCTAGGGCAAAAAAGCGGGATCCCGCCGCAAGGACTGCTGGCAACCTTGTCGACCCTAGCCTGTCTGGCCATCCTACTGTTGTGTTGGAGCTGGGGCAATTTCTGGAGCGCTGGCCTGTGGGGGCTTAGCCCCTGGGTGCTGACCCAGGGGTTGGAGCCGAGCAGCGAGATCCTCGCTCTCCTGGTCTTACTAACTAGCAGCGGCATTAGGCCGGGATCCCGCCTGCGCTGGGAGGGGTTGGCGCTGGCCTGTGGGCTGAGCTACCGAGTTTGGCCCTTGGCCTTGCTCTGGGCGCTGCTGTGGATTAGCCAACACCGGCCGCGGCAAGGGTTGCAGGGATCAGCCTTGCTGCTGTTGGTGATGGGCCTCTCCTGGCTCGGGGGGGCGGAGGGGCTTGGGGATCGCTTCCGGGGAACAGAGACTCTCTCTCCAGCCATGGGATCCTATTCGCCCAGAGGCCCAACTGGCCTGCCTACGCTAGCTACTTTGATGTTGCCCCTAGGGCTAGCCTTGGTGCGGCTGGGCTGGCCTTGGGAAGAACGCCAACAAACTTTGCTCAGCCTGGCCGGCTTGGGCCATGCCCTCTGGATGGGCCTGCTAGCAACTTGGCTGGAGGGTCGGGGGGAGCCGCCCCTGTACCTCCTGCAACAAAGCGCCCGCTGGGGCCTAGTGGCCCTGCCCTTCTTGTGCCTGAGCGCTGGCGGTGTCTTGGCGGAGATTCCCTGGAGGGGCTGGCGGCGGCTGTTGGGATCCCTGCTTTTGGTCAGCTCGTTCTTGCTGTCGTGGCAAGCGTTGGCCTAGGGCACGATCCCAGCTCCAAACCAAAGCGCTGAGGGGTTGATCAGCCTCTTGCCCCAGCTCTTCCAGGGGGATCCCTTTTGTTAAGGAAAAGGACTACAGTTAAGGTCGAGGCGGGTCAGGTGTTCAAAAACGCCACCCCGACGACCCAAGCAGGAGAACAACGTAAGAGATGATGACGGTGCGGGTGCCCCTCGACTACTACCGAATCTTGATGCTGTCGCCACGGGCAGACAAGCATCAGATCGAACAGGCTTACCAAGAGCGCCGCGAGCTCAGGCCAGGCGAACGTTCTTGGCTAGTGGGGTTCTCGCCGCAGGCCGTGGAGGCTCGTGCCCAGCTTGTCCAGGAGGCCGCTTCTGTGCTGCTCGACCCTGAGGCACGGCGCAGCTACGACGAACACCTAACCCTAGCGCATCCCACCCTGACGGTGGACGAGGCCCTTCTGCCGGGAGTGCTGTGCCTGTGCTGTGAAGTTGGAGAGTACCCAGCGGCTTTAAGCTTGGCTCAGCAAATGCTTGATCAAGGACACCCCGCCCGTTCTGATGCCATTTTGGGGCGGGCCGTGGCCCGTTTAGAGCTAGGCCGGGAAGCCTGGCGACAAGGAGCCTATGAAGAAGCCGCGCACTCTTTGCAGACAGGCTTGGCCGAACTGGAGGAGTGTCAGGCTTTTCCTCAGCTCCAGGCAGAGCTCCGCATCGACCTGGGCAAGCTGCGCCCCTACCGCATTTTGCAGCTCCTTGACCCCAATGCCCCAGCTGCCATGGGCAAAGGAGTAGCTGCAGCTCCTGCCCTGGCGCGGCAGCAGGGGCTGGCTCTCCTCAAGGCCATGCTCGACGAGCGGGGCGGCATTGAGGGCGGTGGGCAAGATGGCTCTGGCTTGAGTACGGAAGATTTCTTACGCTTCATCCAGCGCGTGCGCCGCTACCTCACCCTGAAAGAACAGCAGGAGCTTTTTGAACAAGAGGCGGAGCGCCCTTCCTTGGTCGCTGCCTACTTGGCTGCGCAGGTGCTGCTGACAGCGGGCTACGTGGAGAAACGGCCAGCTCTAGTGCGGCGGGCGCGCGGCTACCTGATTCGCCTCGCCCAGCGGCAAGATGTGCATCTGGAGCAAGCTATCTGCAGCTTGTTGTTGGGGCAAACTGAAGAAGCCCTTAGTCACCTACGCGCCAGTCAGGAAACCGAAGCCTTGCAGTTTATTGAGGAGCACTCTGCCGGATCCCCGGATCAATTGCCAGGCCTCTGTCGCTTTACGGAAAAGTGGTTCCAGGATGAGGTATTCCCAGAGTTTTACGCCTTGGATCCTGCCCAGGCTAGCCTGAAAGCCTACTTCGACAACCCTCAGGTGCAGGCTTACCTGGACGAGATGCCTAGCCGCGAGAGCTCGCCAGCAGGTACCCTATCTCCACCTCCTACCCTGCCTCTATCCCAACCGCCCGCTGCTGGGGGTGCTAATCACCCGCCTGCTCCCTTCCCGCAGGGAGTTTCCCAAGAGCCGTCGCACTTGCCCAAGTGGCCTGCTCCATGGGACGGGGAGCCAGCCAGCTCTCCCCCATCAGAAGGGAGCCTTCAGGCCTACAAGAGGGGGCTGCAGGAGGTGGAGCGTCACCACCGCAGCCACTTGGGTTCTAGACGAAGTCGGCCTGAGCGTCCTGCCCCCTCCCTCCACCTTCGTTTGGCTGCCGTGGTCGGCGGGGGCATTCTCTCCCTCGTGGTTAGCTGGCAGATACTGCGCAGCCTGTTCACCCCACCACCGCCGCTGGAACAGCCCCAGGTGCAACTGGAGCAGCCACCGGTTGCTCTTGAGAATTCGGATCAGGCCAAGCCCTCGCCTGAGCCTGAGTTGATTGGCCCCCTGGCTGAGTGGCAAGGAGTCCAACGGGTGCGGGTGATCTCCAACGATGGCATCAATATCCGCCAGCAGCCTAGCCTAAGCGGAACCATTGTCGGGACGGCCCCCCGCCAAGCTTTACTGCGGGTGGTAGAGGTGCGAGTAGGTGAAGGACGGGTACCTGTCTGGTTGCGCGTCGAGCAAGAGGGGGCGCCAGGAGGGTGGATTGCCGCTCAATCGGGCTCAACTCGCTTGGTCGAGCGACTCTAAGCCTTTTCTGCCATTTGCCTTGCCCAGGCAATAGCTTGTTTCCCGCTTTCCGGTGGTGGATATTCTGCGCAATGCCCCGCTAGGGATCTATCTGGAAGAGCCGCGCACCTGGCTGCACTGTCTTGACCCGCGGGTGAAGTTGGCCTGGTTGCTTAGCTTTCTCCTCAGCCCAATTTTGGCCAGCAGTGGCTGGCGGCTGGCCGTGGTGGCGGTTCTCCTGCTCTTGACGGTAGCAGCCCGTCTGCCGCGCCGGGTCTGGTCGGGCCAGCTTTCGCTGGTGTTGGCCCTCAGCCTGCTTGCTTTTGGGATCACCAGCTTCGCCCCCGATGGCTTAGGGGTCTTCCCCCAGCCGCAGCGGCAGGATGCGCAGGTGGTGGGCTATGGACTTATCTCCAACTCCAACCTGGAGGTGAAGGAGAGGGCAGCGGCCAGCCAGGCCTGGCAGCAGCAAACCCGTGCCTGGCCAGTTCCCTACCGCTACCGTTTGCTGCAGGTTTCCCTGCTAGGGCGAACGTTTCAAGTCTCGCGGCGTTCCCTCTCCGTAGCTCTGCGGCTGGGTACCCTCATCTTTACCCTGCTCTATGCCACCAATTTGTTCTTGCTGACCACCGCCCCCGAGGAAATTACGGCGGGGATTGCCCGGCTGTTACAGCCTCTCCAGCGCTGGGGCTGGCCGGTTGCGGAGGTGATTCTCACCCTCACCTTGGCCCTCCGCTTCCTGCCGCTGGTGATGGAGGAAGTCCAGAACTTGGTGCGGGCGGTGCGCACCCGCGATGTGCGTTGGGGATCCCTCAGCTTTCGGGGTGGAATGCAAACCCTTCTGGCTTTGGTGGAGCGCTTTTTTGAAAACCTGCTCCTGCGAGCGCAGGAGATAGCGGCGGCCATGCAAGCTCGAGGGCTAACTGGTCCCGACCATCCTCTGCGCTGGCACCGTCTGCAGCTACGGCGGCTAGATCGAGGAGCGCTGGCCCTCCTGCCCCTGTTTTGGCTGCTGAGAGCTTTGTCGCCCTAAAGATAGCGGCAGGAGCAGCTGGGAAACCGAGCGCCCATCAGAGGAGAGGTAGAACAACAGCTGCCCCCCCAGGCGCTGCACAATCCGCTGGCAAAGGCTAAGCTCCAAGCCGGGGCTGGCCGCTAGCGGGGACTGGAACAAGGGATCGGCAGAGACGACCTGCCGGGGATCCCCTTGCAGGGCTGCCAGCAGGTGGGGGTCAAAGCGGCCCTGATCCACCACCAGCAGTTCTGCATAGCCAGAGTGCTCCGCACCGCTCTCGCCAACGGCGACCCGGCTCCACAGATCCAGCCGCCCCCCCTCCGGGCTGCGCAAAGCAGCGGCAACCAGCACCTCCCAGAGGACCATCTCCAGGCGTCCGGGATCCCCCCAAACAGTAAGGCTCAGGTCGCCGTGGGCGCGCGGCCACAGCTTGCGTTTCTGGGCCAGACCCTCCAGCCGGCGCAGGCTCTTGCGCACCAAAGTAGCCACAGACAGCGACTGCAACTGCGGCTGCGCCTGCCAGGTTTCTGCCTGCAACAAGGGCTCCACGGAGGCGGCCAGATCCCGCAGCCCTCTGGCAATTTCCACCACCTTTTGCCAGCGCGTGGCCTCGTCTCCTGGCGTTGCTGGCACCTGGCCTAGGCGGCGCAGGCTGTCCAGCAAGGCGCTTTGCAGATCCAGCAGGCGGCGGTGCTTGTACCAGTTCAGCTCGCTGAGCACCTCCTGCCGCTCCTGCAGCGTTTGTACCCAAAGCAAGCGCCGCAGCGTCCAGCCGCAGGTTTGGGCAATCACCGTCGCTGCCGCCTGCTCCTCCGGCTCCCAAACCTTGTCTGCCTCTGCTCCCAGGATCAAAACCCCCAGTGGCTCCAGACCAGGGGAGTCGCCAGTCTCGGGGCCGCCCTCGCCCAGCGGCAGCAGCAGCCAGGATCCCAGGCCCGTCGAGTTCAACCAGGTGCGGCTGGCAGCTGGGATCTGGTCTTGGGAAAGCTGGAGGGGTCCTCTTGCCTGCAGCGCGCGGGTCAGCAAGGGATCCTGGCGATCGATCTCAGTGGGGCCGGTGGGGTAAAACGCGGGGGCGGCGGCAAAAGGCGGCTGCAAGCGGGCCCGGCTCTCCCCTGGCTGCCAACTCACCACCAGCGCCAAGGGGATCCCCAACGCTTGGGCCGTCTGTTGGACGGTGGCGGCGTAGAGCTCCGGCAGGGTAGTCAGGTTCTGCAGCGTCAGACAGGCAGCAACCAGGCCGTTGAACAGTTGCTCTTGCCGTTGCCGCCGCTGTTCCAGTTGGATTTGCCTCAGGATCAGGCCCACGGGTTGGGCGATCCCGCGCAGCAGTTGCCGTTCTTCCCGGCTCCAGGCCCGCCGCTGGGGATGGAGCACGAGGATCAGCCCTTGCGGAAGGGCAGCGGGAGTGGCAGAGCCGCCGACTTCCGTGTGGGTGAGCATGAGGGAACGTACCCCCAGAGGGGCCAGTTCCTGCCGCCAGGAGAGCAGGCGCAGATCTTGGTCGTAGTTTTCTGCCACCACCACCTCGCTGCGCAACAGATCCTGCCAATCTTGCTCGCTTAGGGAGCTAAACTGCTGCGGCAAAGCCTGCTGGCCCTCGCTGCGGTACTCGTAGAAGAGGCGGGGGATTGGTTGGTTGGGATCCAGCGTCAACACCGCTACCGCGGCGGCTTGCAGGCGCTGGCCCAGGCCAACCACCGCTTGCTGGAGAGCCTGCTGCAGCTGAGCCGGGTTGGAGAGGGCCTGGCCTACCTGGTGCACGAACTCCTGGTCGTCGGCCAACTGGCGGAGGCGACGATCCAGATTTTCCAGAGGAGTGGCCAAGGCCAGCCCATGGGCGGCAGCGGCCACCAACTGGCGCTCGGCAGCTTGCCAGGTGCGGGGCACCTCCGACTGCACCCAGATAAACCCCAGCAGCTCCTGCTGCAGCCGGATTGGGGCGGCCAAAGCCGACTGCGCTCGCCACTGCTGCATCAACTTGAGGGGAACCTCGGCGCGGGTTGTCTCCAGGTCGCCCACCACCACCTGGCCTGCCGCAAGAGAGGAGTACAGGTTTCCCAATTCCCGGAGCGCAAGGCTGCCTTCTTCCATCGGGATTACCCCGGCTTTGGTTCCTCTGGCAGTGGGGGCAGGAGTAGGCCTAGCGGCGCTTTCATGGGGAACAAACCGTCCCTCCCTGGGCTTGTGCCAGTACACCTGGATGTGAACGGCGCCCAAGCAGGACTGCAGCTCCTGGGTAACCAGGCTAACCCGTTCTTGCAAGGATCCCGCCTGGCACATCGCCGCCCCCAATCTCAGGAGCGACTCTTCAAAGCGCTTTTCGGCCTGCCGTTTCCAGGCATCTTCCAGCTTCTGCAAAGAGGCTGCCAACTGCCCCAGCAAAATCCCCAGGAGCGCCTTTTCCTCCTCGTGGGTAGTAGCGCCCCACAGTTGGGATCCCAGCATCAGGATCCCCAGGCAGCGCCGCCGCCCTACCGTAGAGAAGGGGTAGATGAAGCAGCCTTGGATCCCGCCCAGCCGCTTGGCTTCTCGCTGCCAAAGACCCATGCGCGGCTCCTGGGAAAGGTCGGGCACGCTGATGGGCCGCTGCTCGAACACCACCTGATCGAGAATCTCCCCCGGCTGTAGGGGATACGCAGCTTGCAAGAGAGGTTGATCCTCCTCTCGCAGGGTCACGCCACCTTGGCCCACCAACTGGTGATTGGCAGGGTCGTAGAGGGCTAGCCAAATTAGCGGCGCCCCAAACACTGCCTTGACATACTCCAGCGTGAGCTGAATCAGGGCCTTAGCGTCGGTCTGCTCCCGCATCTGCTGCAAGGTTGCCTGTAGGGCCACCAGCGGAGAGACTGCCCCCGCTCCACTAGGGTGAGGAGAAACAGACTGAACCATAGTTCAAGCATTGGCTGGTCAGGTTTGAGGGCAAGCAGGCCCAGCCACCTCTTGGCTCACCTTAACCCTGCTGTTTCTTGGAAGCCAACATTTCCAAGGCAGTTGGAGATGCCCCTGCAGGGTATTGTGCCGTCAATAGAGCTAACTTGCAGTCCTCACTGCCTGGTTACGAGAGGGATCCCGCGCAATTTGGACGTATTGGTTACCAGACTTTGCACAAAGCGCTGGAAGCGCTGCCGCAGGTTTTCGTCCCTGAGGTTGCCCTGCTCATCGAAGGCACTCCAAGCCCGCCCGATGGCAATTTGCTCTGGGATCGCCCAACCGTGCAGCCACCGCACAATCAGGCGCATTTGGTTAAGGGTGTCGCTGTTGCTCTCGCCGCCCAAGACACTGATGAGCCCAAAGACCTTGCCCTCCAAGTGCTCAAAGCTCAGCAGATCCAGAGCATTCTTCAGGCTGCCGCTGATGCTGCCGTGGTACTCCGGGCTGGCCAGAATGATCCCATCGGCCTGCTTCATCGTTGCCCGCAAAACCTCCACATCGGGATAGTCGGGGTAGGATTCCGAACCATCGGCAAAGGGCAACTTCATCTGCCGCAAATCAAGAAGGTGCAGCGGTATCCCCAGCTTCTCGAACTCGCGCCGCACTACCTCCAGGGCCCGATAGGTCAGGGAGTTGGGCCGCAGGCTGCCACCAATGGCCACAAAGCAAGGTGCAGAGGCTGCAGTCAGGACGGTTTGAGAGTCGGCGGTGGGGGCTTGCCCAGTTGAAGAAGACATAAGCCGTGCTCACGGATAGATATCAGTTACGCTGCAAACAATCATAACTCATACTAACTCTGTCCTGTGGTCCCTCCCCGATTTCTGCCAGTTCCACCCCTCCTAGACCAAGAGCTCTAGGACCAGCGGAGCACCTGCAGCAGGTTGGAAAAATCGTCCCGCCAGAGGGGATCCCCGGCTTGGGGCAGAAGGGGCTGCCAGGGATCCCCGTCGGAACTCTGCAAAGCAAGGGAACCTCTGGCCATCAGCACCCAATGGGAAGGGGCCAGCCCCGCCTGGCGCTGGGCAGCGGTGAGATCTTCCTGGGCTTGATGCCAGGCGGAAAGCTGCAATTCTCTGGCCAAGGCGGCCAACACTGGCGCCAAATTCAGGTGGCGGTTGGTGATGTTAAAAAGTAGCCAGCCCTGGGGCTTAAGCTTGCTGAGGTAGAGGGTCAGGGCCTCCTGGGTGAGCAGATGCAGGGGCACAGCGTCAGAGCTAAAGGCATCCATTACCAGTAGGTCATAGCTGCCATCGGGGATCCCTTGCAGGCGGAGGCGGGCATCGCCCAGAATCACCCGCACCCGCGCCCGCTGGCTGGCCCAGTCGAGGTAAGCAAAGTAGCGGCCTGCCCAGTTGGCCACGGTGGGATCCAGCTCGAAAAAGGTCCACTCATCCCCCGGCTCGGCGTAGGCGGCCAAGGTGCCGATCCCCAGCCCCAACACCGCAACCTGAGCCGGAGAAGAGCCTAGCTGCGCCCGCCACCGCTGGAGCGCCTGGCCCACCGGCCCTGGGCGGGAAAAATAGGTGAGCGGCTCCAGGGCTTTCTGGGGATCCAGGTTTTGGCTGCCGTGCAGCGTGGTGCCGTGCAGGAGGCTGCGGAAGGATCCCGCCTCGTTGCGGTACTCCACAAGGCGATGGAGGCCAAAGACACTGCGCTCGCTGGCTACTACCTGCAGCCCCGGCGGCAGCCAGAGCTGTCCCAGCAGCAAAACCAAACCCATGGTCACCCCCAGGCGGCACAGCCATCCCCTCCCGCCTTCTCCCCCTAGGGCCAGCACCGCCCAGCCCAAGCCCAGCCCTACGACTGCTCCAAGGTGAAAGAGCGCCTGGAAACGAAAGTGCACCAGCAAAAGGGGCAGGAGCAACCCCAACCCCAGCCCTAGGCCCAACCGTCCTCCCTGGGGCGCCAAGGCTGCCAGCGCCAGGCTCAGGAGGAGCGGATACTCCAGCACCGCCTCAAACACCTGGGGTGCTAGCAAAGCAGCAAACAGGCCCCCCAAGCTCCCTCCCAAAGCCAGCCACAGGTAAAACCGGGTCAACTGCTGGGCTGGCGGCCGACAGCGGACCAACTGGCTGTGGCAGGCCCAGCTCACCAAGCCAAAAGCCCCTAGATGTAGAGGCAACACTGCAGACCAAGGCTTCACCCAGCCCATGACCTGCGCCCCTATCGCCCCGCAGGCCAGCAAAGCTGTCGTCCCCAAAGCCAACTCGTTGGGATGGATGCCGCCGAAGGCCAGCATAAAGGTCACTAGGTAAATGCTCAGGGGGATGGCCCACAGCAAGGGCACCGCCGCCACATCGGTGGTCAGGAGGGTGGTGACTGCCACCACCAAACCCGCCGGTAAGAAGGCCCAGCCAGCCCAGCGCCAGCCCTTCCCCCAGAAGCTAGGCTCCGCTCTGCCGATTGCGACTGGCTCCCCTAGGGCAGAGGGATCTGTCCCCTGTCTTTTTAGCAGCAGCCCCACCCCGCCTAGGAGCACCAATCCGGCAACCAACGCATAGGCTCCCCTCCAGAGCTGGGTTTGCTCAGCCAAAGACAGCCGCGGCTCCAAGAGCAGCGGATAACCCAGCAGTCCCGCCAAGCTGCCGGCATTGCTGGCTCCATAGAGTCCGTAGGGATCCCTCTTACTCTTGCCCAGCCCCCGTTGCAGCAGGGGCGACGTTCCCGAGAGGAGCAATAGCGGCACCCCTGCTCCGACTGCCAAGTTGGCCAAGAGGGCTAGGGGAGGAAAGGCCTCCTCCGGCTGCGGGTGGCTCCTGAACTCAAAAGGCAAAAACTTAAGCCCCGCCAGCATGAGGATCCCGTGGATCAGCACGCCCAGCTCGGGATGGCGGCCCCGCCCCAGCCAATCCGCCCACAGGTAGCCCAATAGCAGGACAAGCTGGAAAAAGGCCAGGCAGGTATTCCACACCAGGGGGGATCCTCCCCACAGCGGCAGCAGCAACTTGCCCACCAACAACTGCCCCCAGAAGAGGCAGAAAGCGCTGGCAAACAACGTAAGGCCAACCAGCCAAACCACCGCTGCTCCCTTCAGCGGGCCTTGACTTGCAAGGGGAAGCGCTGCCTCAGCTCCTCTTCTACCTTAGGCAGCCATTCTTCTTGGAACACCCACACTTGCCCTTGCTGCACGCGGCCATCGGGGTTTTGCGTCAGCTCTAGCCAATACACCAATTGCTTTCCCCGCAGCACCACGCCTTGCGTGGCCAAGGCAAGGCTATAGCCGGGATTGCCAGCCAGGGCCGCAGGGGCCGGGTAGCGGATGACCTCCACTGCCTGATCCAAATCGGCGGCGATCTCAGGGCCATAGACCTCGCGAATAGCTCGAAAGAGATCCTCTGCCGTCAGCCCTTGCGGGCGAAAAAAGGTCATCCGTTCCGAGCGGATCGTCTCCCGATCCAGGGGGTTGATGATCCGGCCTGGCGGGGCGACTGAGGCCAAGAAAGTAAACCGGGATCCATCCGGCTCCACCCGATGGATGTTTAACGTCTCGCCTGGACGGGGCCGCAGCACCGGGTTGTCTTTTACCCAGCTAGCCACCTGACTTGGCGCTTGCCCTGGGATCCCCCAAGCTACTGCCGAAAGGCCCACTGACCAGCAGGTGAGGGCCCAGCCTACCCCCAAAGCCAAACGCCGTTTTCTGCGATTTGGATCTCGACCGGCGAGTTTCCTGCCTTGCTTGGCACCCAAGACCCGCCATGGATTGAAGTCCACTTTCTCACGCCTCCGCACAAGCGAACGCAAGCAAAATGTCAAGCAATACTCCTCCAGTGTATCTGGGTCTCTCAGGCCGCCTGGTGCGCCTAAGCGTGGGCATTGCAGCCAACAGTGGCAGGGATTGTTCAGCGAGATCCCCAAATCCCGGGATCTTGTCCCGCAAAACGTAAAAGATACCTTAGGATTAACAGTAAGCAAATCTCAAACGCATCAAGTCAGCACCTCAGGAGGTAAGCGATGGCTCTTGTTCCTATGCGCATCCTGCTGGATCATGCCGCCGAACATGACTACGGCATTCCAGCTTTCAACGTCAACAACATGGAGCAGATCCAAGCAATCATGCAGGCTGCCCATGAAACCAACAGTCCAGTCATCCTGCAAGCCTCTCGAGGGGCGCGCAAGTATGCGGGCGAACACTTTTTGCGCCACCTGATCCTGGCGGCGGTGGAAACCTATCCCCACATCCCCGTGGCCATGCACCAAGACCATGGCAACAGCCCCGCCACCTGCTACTCTGCCATCCGCAATGGCTTCACCAGCGTCATGATGGATGGCTCCCTCAAAGAAGATGCCAAAACCCCGGCCAGCTATGAGTACAACGTAGCCGTTACTGCTGAGGTGGTGAAGGTGGCCCACGCGGTTGGCGTGACGGTGGAAGGGGAACTGGGCTGCCTGGGGTCACTAGAGACGGGCCGCGGCGAGGCGGAAGACGGCCACGGCGCCGAAGGGGCTCTTAGCCGCGACCAACTGCTTACCGACCCGGATCAGGCGGTGGACTTTGTGGAGCAAACCCAGGTGGATGCGCTGGCCGTAGCCATCGGCACCAGCCACGGCGCTTACAAGTTCTCCCGCCGGCCTACAGGGGACATCCTGGACATCGATCGCATTGCGGAGATCCACCGCCGTCTGCCCAACACTCACTTGGTGATGCATGGCTCCTCCTCGGTGCCTAAAGAGCTCATTGACATCATCAACCAGTACGGCGGCTCTATCCCCGAAACCTACGGTGTGCCCATTGAAGAAATCCAGCGGGCCATCAAAAATGGGGTGCGCAAAATTAACATCGACACGGACAACCGCCTAGCGATTACGGCTGCCGTGCGCCGCGCGCTGGCCGAGAACCCGAAAGACTTTGATCCCCGCTCTTTCCTCAAGCCTTCCATCAAGGAAATGCAAAAGGTGTGCGCCGAGCGCTACATTGCCTTTGGCTGCGCCGGTCACGGCACCAAAATTCCGGTCGTTACCTTAGATGAGATGGCGGCTAAGTACGCCTCCGGCGCTCTGTCGGCTCAGGTGAAGAAGACCGCTGTGGTCTAGGGATCGCTTGCCCAGCTTCTCATCGCTCCCCTCTCCTCTGTAAGGAGGGGGCTATTTTTTGCACCTCAAACCCTGCCCCTGGCAGTGCGGCAGTTCCAGGTGCAGTTAGCTCCAGGACTCTTCTTGAGGGATCGGGCCTAGGGCCATTGCCTCCCAGAAAGGGGCCGAAGGCTGGTGCAGGACGATGCGATTGCCATCGGGATCCCACAGCTCCACCTCTTGGCCGTGAAAGGCCTGGCGCAGAGGGGAAGGGGAGATTTGGTACTCGGCCAACACCGCCGCTAGGGATCCCAAGTATCCAGCTAGATCCCGCACCTGCAGGCAGAGGCTGGCTGCCCTTCCTGGGACTGCCAACTCTGGCTCACGGCTGTGGTAGAGGCCCAGTCGCAGTCCCGGCAGCCGAAACTCCCCATACACCGGCTCTCCCTGGGGAGGAACCCGAACCTGGGGCGGGATCCCCAGAAGGGCTTGGTAAAAGCGCAGCAAGCGAGGTAAGTTGGGGGTGGCCAAGCTGAACAAAGCCGCGGCAATCTCCATGGCAACCCTAGCCCCCTTTTGCTTTTCCACTCTCTCCCAAGGTTGAACTATAGTAGGTAGCAAGACTTGCTGCCTCTTTACAAAAAACTGGAGCAACCTACCGTGCTGGGGCTATTTAGCCGCTTTTCCCGTGACATGGGCATTGACTTGGGCACGGCCAACACGCTGGTCTACGTGGCCGGGCGCGGCATTGTCCTGCAAGAGCCTTCTGTAGTGGCCATCGACCAAAACACCAAGCAACTTCTGGCGGTAGGGGAAGAGGCCAAAAAGATGCTGGGCCGTACCCCCAGCAACATTGTTGCCGTGCGCCCTCTGCGGGATGGCGTGATTGCCGACTTTGACACGGCAGAGATGATGCTCAAGCACTTCATCCAGCGGGTACACGGAGGTCATTACCTGATTGCGCCGCGCATTGTCATTGGCATCCCCAGTGGGGTGACCGGTGTGGAGCGGCGGGCGGTGATGGAGGCAGCCCTGCAGGCGGGGTCGCGGGAAGTGTACCTGGTGGATGAGCCGGTAGCAGCGGCAATTGGGGCTGGCCTACCGGTGCAGGAGCCCGTAGGGAACATGATTGTCGACATTGGCGGCGGCACTACTGAGGTGGCTGTCCTCAGCCTGCAAGGGATCGTGCTGAGCGAATCGGTGCGGGTGGCAGGAGATGAGCTGAGCGAAGCCATCATCCAGTACATGAAAAAAGCCCACAATCTTACCATTGGGGAGCGCACCGCCGAAGAGATCAAAATTCAAATTGGCTCTGCCTACCCCACTCAGGAAGAGCTGAGCATGGAAGTGCGGGGGCTGCACCTCCTCTCGGGCCTGCCTCGTACCGTGACGGTCAAAAGCACCGAGATCCGCGAGAGCATGGCCGAGCCTCTCTCAGTGATTGTGGAGGCCATCAAGCGTACCCTGGAGCGCACGCCGCCGGAGCTTGCTGCTGACATCATTGACCGTGGCATCATGT
The DNA here is from genome assembly GCF_047461755.1 of Synechococcus sp. R65.1. Classification (NCBI taxonomy): domain Bacteria; kingdom Bacillati; phylum Cyanobacteriota; class Cyanophyceae; order Synechococcales; family Synechococcaceae; genus Synechococcus; species Synechococcus sp. R65.1. The sequence continues at coordinate 58,249 of NZ_JANSHU010000008.1, forward strand.
TGGCAGGAGGCGGAGCCCTGCTCAAGGGCCTGGACGCTCTGATTAGCCATGAAACTGGGATCATGGTTCACATTGCCCCCGATCCCCTCAGTTGCGTGGTGCTCGGCACGGGGAAAGTTTTGGAGGATTTCAAAACCCTGGGTCGGGTGTTGAGTGCCAGCTTCAAGGCCTAGCAGGGTTTGCAGCTCTCCATTTTGGGTGGGAGTGGAGTGGTTAAGAGGAGTAGTGCTTGAGTCGGCTACGCCAATGGAGGCGCAAGGTTGGGGGGCTGCTCCTAGCTACTTTGGCCCTAGGGGCCGCCCTAAGCCTGCGCCAAACGAAGGGATCCCTGCTGGTAGAGGCGTACACTCGGCTCACGGCCCCACTCCGTCCAGTCGTGAATCCCGAGGAGGTGCTCCGGCAGGCTGCTACCCGTGAGCTACAGGCCCTAGTAGCCGAGTTGCAGCACCAAAACCGCGAGCTAAGGCGGCTGCTGCAGCTTGCCGAGCAAGGGCCCCAGGTGAAGATCCCGGCAGCTGTAGTGGGCCGCAGTGCCGATCACTGGTGGCAGCAGCTTACCCTTGACCGCGGCAGCCGGCAAGGGATCAAGGTAGGGGATGTGGTGGTGGCGCCGGGAGGATTGATTGGTCGGGTTGAGGCAGTAACCCCCAACAGCAGTCGCGTGCTGCTCATTAGCGATCCCACCAGCCGAGTGGGGGTGACGCTAAGCCGCAGCCGGCAGATGGGTATCTTGCGGGGCACTGGCAGCCAGGAAGCTATTCTGGACTTTTTTGATAAAAATCCCCAGGTAGAGGTGGGCGATGTGGTGGTCACCTCGGGGCTGAGCAGCCTCTACCCCGCCGGGATTGTCGTGGGAACAGTTCGGGCAATTAACTTAGATGCTAGCCCTGCTCCCCAGGCCACTGTTGAACTGTCGGCGCCGCTAGGGTTTCTAGAATGGGCCTTGGTCTACCCCTATGCTCAACCTGCGGCTTCCCCCTCTTAAACCTCACCTCAACTGGCTGGTTACCGTCCTGTCAGGGCTGTTGGCAACGGTGGCTCCGTGGTGGCGGGGGCCGGGCTTGGAGCTGGCGGGCTTGACCCCCGATTGGCCTTTGATTTGGGTGGTGTGCTGGAGTGTGCGGCGAAAAGCTTGGCAGGGGGCTGTTGCCGGGATCACCCTGGGGTTCCTGCAGGACGCCCTCACCAACCCCTATCCTACCCATGCTCTAGGGTTAGCCGTGGTCGGGATCCTCGCAGCCAGGTTGCAGAAACAGCGCTATATGCACGAGGACTTTATCTCCATAGCTTTGATTGTCTTTGGCATGGTGGTGATTGCCGAAACGCTGATGGCGTTGCAATGGATGTGGCTGACGGCCTTTGCCCCGGCAGGCATGGCAAGTTCCCCGCTAGGAAGCCTTGGCAGCGCCGGCCCCCGCTCCCTAGAGAGCATCTGGTGGAACCATCAACGCAATGTCCTTACCTCGGCCATTTTAAGTAGTTTGTGGGCACCGGCTCTGTACTGGCCTCTTAGCCGTTGCTGGCACTCCCAAGAGCGGGATCTGCAGTAGCTGCGGAGGGAAGAGCAAGCTAGCCCAGCACCCAGCGCTGCAGGGCAATGCCAAGGAGCAGGCCCAGGCCGCCAAAGCGCACCACCTGCCAAAAGGTTGCAGGGAGAAACACTTCCAGCAGATAGGCTTGCAGCCGTTCTTCTAGCTGGCTGACTTCCGTCTGGAGCTCAGCCCATTGGTCAGGGGAAAGCTGCGACAGGCGCTCCAGCTGGCGCAGGTCGGCTAGCCGTGCCTGTAAGATCTCAAGCCTTGCTTGCAAAGCCTCAAGCGGATCCGGGGAATCGGGAGGAGCTGTCACGGCTGGGTCTTGGCTGGAGTGAAAAATCCGGTCTGAATTTCGTTGAAGGGCTTGGCTTGGATCACCCCCGGGGGAAGGGGATCCAGCTGGAAAAGAGCCCGAATGGCGTTCTCCACTTCCGTGATGGGGCGGTTGCCGATGGAGTGGTAGACAAGCTTGCCCTGGGAGTCAAAAAGAAGGGTTTGGGGAACTCGGCCGCTATAGTACTGGCCGCGCTCATCGCCTGGCAAAAGAGAATCCACTGAGTAAGGAATGAAATAGACTGCCCGGCCATAGCGAACCTGCAAGCTGGAGAGCGTTGCCGCGTACCGTTTGCAATCGCTGCTGTCGTCGATGTAGTAGACAAGAAGGGCCGGGATCCCTTGTTCCTTCGCCTGCTTTAGGGAGACGCGCGGCGGAACCATGCCCCCATTGGAGCCGTAGAGGGCAAAGATGTTGCCGTCGTAGCGGTCGTCGTTGAGAAGAGCATGGGCAGGCGGAGACAGCCAACCCGTTAACAGGAAACAGGCAACCAGCAGGAGAAGACGGAGCTGCCGCATATTCAAGAGAGGGCCTGTCGGACAACCCGGCAAGGGGGGACTTCCTCATTGTGCCACTTGCACGGCGCCGCCTTGTTCCCCTGGGCTGGGATCCAGCTTGGGAGCGGTGGATGATGGCCTCCGCCCATCGTAAGGTAGCCGGCGCTATTCGTGCCCCCTAGGCATTGCCAGCAGGCTACGCAGGAGGTTAGCTTTTGGAACAGTCTCCTGGCAGAGCGACCCTAGAGATACGGCTCTGCGGAGGCCAGCCTAGATGGAAAGCTGTCCATGGGAGGGTCTTGGATCCGGTGTTGCTAGCTGTCGAAGCCGCTGCTTCCGTTGAGCCGCCAGGGGGAGACAACCTCGCTCCTGTGATCTTGGTGGCGGTGCTGCTGGCACTGGTGGTTATCTACCTGGTCAGCCGCATTGCCGGGGAAATAGCCGTCCGCTTCGGCTTTCCTCCCGTACTGGGCGAGCTAGTGGGGGGTGTCCTGGTGGGCGGTTCTGCCCTGGGGCTGCTGGTTTTTCCCGAGGGGCCGCCTTCTGCTGAGACGTTGCCTGCTTTGGCCCATGCCTCGGCTCTTATGCAACTTTTACAGGCCACCGCTGGCCTTGACGAGGGATCCCTGGTGCCGGTGTTTGCCTCCCAGGCTGAGATCATCGAGGTCCTCTCGGAAATCGGGGTCATTATCCTCCTCTTTGAAATTGGCCTCGAGTCCGATCTGGGGGAACTGTTGCGGGTTGGCCCGCAGGCGGCGGCTGTAGCCGTTATTGGGGTTGCTGTCCCCTTCGCGGCGGGAACACTGGGCCTGCTCTACCTTTTTCATGTGCCCGTCATCCCCGCCATCTTTGCGGGGGCAGCTCTGACGGCAACCAGCATTGGCATCACCGCCCGCGTCTTGGCCGAGCTGCAAAAACTCACCTCCCCCGAAGGCCAGGTGATCCTTGGCGCTGCCGTGCTGGACGACGTGTTGGGCATTGTCATCTTGGCCGTGGTGGCGAGCTTGGCCAAAACCGGCGAGGTTGATGTCGCCGATGTGGGCCTCATCCTTGTCAGCGCTGTCGTCTTTCTGGTCGGCTCTATTGTCTTGGGGCGACTCCTCAGCCCCTACTTTGTGGCTCTCCTCAGCCACCTGAAGACCCGCGGCAACCCCCTTCTGCCGGCTCTGGTGTTGGCTTTCCTGTTGGCCTACGTGGGGCAGGCCATCCACCTGGAGGCGATTCTGGGCGCCTTTGCCGCTGGCTTGATTTTGGGGGAAACGGACAAGCGCCAAGAGCTAGGAGAACAGATCAAACCCGTTTCCGACCTGCTGGTGCCCATCTTCTTCGTCTGTGTTGGGGCCAAAACCAACCTCGCCGTCCTTAACCCCACCCTCCCTGCCAACCGGGAAGGGTTGATCATTGCCGCCTTCTTGGTTAGTGTTGCCATTTTCGGCAAGCTGGCCGCTGGCCTGGGGGCGTTTGGCAAGCCGGGCCTCAGCCGTTACGCTGTCGGCGTGGGCATGATTCCCCGCGGTGAGGTGGGCCTGGTGTTTGCTGGGGTGGGATCGGCCAGCGGTGTTCTTTCCGACGCCCTCGACGTCAGCATCATTGTCATGGTGATTGCCACCACCTTCGTTGCCCCCCTCTGGCTGCGGGGAGTGCTGGGGGGTGGAGAAGCAACAGCAGCCACCACGGCAGCTCCAGAGGCCCCTTCCTCTCTCCTAGAACTCCAAGCCGAGGTTACAGAGCAAGATCGCAAAGGGGCTGCGGGCACCCTAGAGCCTGTCCCTCCGGCCTCGGAACGGCTGGGTATTCCTGAGAGTTAATGGAACGGTTGCCGCTCCGCCCATAGGCGCCGCCAGATGGCCTGCACCAGCAGCCGGATAGGATTGCGCCAGCTCGGCCCCCCTTCTGCAACCTTGGCCGCTGCCTGCGCCGGCGGTGCTACTTGGACTGGGGACGGCTCGAACCGCTGCAGCGTGGTTGCCCGCCGATCCAGGACTGGGGTCTTGAGGCTGCGGAAGCTTACCTCCTGGAGGTACTGCTGCAAGTCGGCCTCAGAAGAGCGGCGAACGTAGTATTGCAGCCGCACCTGCTCTCCCAACAGAATTTGATCCCCGTCTTTGAGATCCCAGCTCAAACATCTCTGCCCGTTGACCGAGAGGCCGTTCGTGCTGCGCTTGCCCTCGATATTCCCATCCAGCAAGCGGTAGGTGTACTGCCCGTCCTTTTGCGGTAGCCGCAAGAGCAGGGCGTGTTGCCGAGAAACAGCCGCCGAATGAATGACAATGGCGTTGCTGGGATCCCTGCCAATAGAATAGGTGGCGGCACTGAGGGCCAAGGCTCGCCTTCCCTGCTCGTCGTCGATCACCAAAACGTGCCAAGTTTGGGAAACTGGGTCGGCAGGCATGGCTTGGGGTTGGCTTGGCCAGGAACGGAGGGGCCAAAGAGGGTCTTCCCTATACCCCTATAATAGGGTAGGGCTTTTTGCCCGCGAGGAATCGTAAACACCGGTTATGACTGCACCTTCCTCCCTTCTCCAGGAGCTTCCTCCGATTTACCCTGGCGTTGCCGTGCGGGTCATCAACCCCAACGATACCTACTACCTCTTTGAGGGCCAGGTGCAGCGGGTTACCGACGACCACGCTGCCGTCCTTTTTGAAGGCGGCAACTGGGATAAATTGGTAACCTTCCGCCTCACAGAATTGGAAGTGGTGGACAAGTCCCGCCGCTAGCTTTGCTTGGGTGTCCCTGGGACTTCCCATGCGCAGCCACTGGCAGGAACCTTTCCTCTGGATCCACGCTGCTGGGATCCTCCTTTTCCCCCTGTGGATGGGGCTAACTCTTGTTGGGTTGGCTATGGGGGATCCCCTCCTGCCGGTGGGCGTGGAGCAGGCCGCAGTGGCGGTGGCAGGCATTGGGCCGGTTTTAGCCATGCAGTGGCGCAAGCCCTTCAATGTCTTCAGCCTGTGGGTGGTCGCCTTTCCTCCGGAGGAGCTCTCCCCTGACCAGCGCCGCATCCTGGCTGCTTTTGTGAGCCCGGAACACAAGATCTTGACGGTGTTGGCGGCGTTCCTACTGCTGGAGGTTCTCGAGCGTCTTTACGACTTGGCACCTCTCTTTGCCCCCCTTACTCCCGGCGATGGCAGTCGGCTAGCGGGTCTAGTCATTGCTGCCTTTGGCTTTTGGGGAGCCAATGTGTTTTTGCAGATCCCTCTTGCTGTGGCGCGGGTTCTTTTCTTGAGCGATCTGGAGCTGGCCCAGATCGACCCCATCCCTGCTGAAGAGATTGAAAGCCGCTTTTCCAGCTTCGGCAATCGCCATAACCTTTTGCTGCAGCGGCTGCTGCGCCGTTTGGCCAGGATCCCAACCCAACCCTAAAGCAGGAACGGAAACCAATCCCCAGGGCCAGCTTCCTCGGCCACGACAGCCACACCCTAAAGCCCAGCTTTTCTTTAGCCGAGCTTTGGGGACGGATTTCTGCCCCCAAAAAGGCTGCAGCTCGATGTTAGATTGGATGGGATCCAGACCATCGGCATTCTCCCGACTTCGAGGCTATTGCACCGGCCATGGCGAGCAACTTTTCCTTCCGCTTCAGGCAATTTGCCCAACGCCTCCGAGAAACCACCCAGCTTCCTCCCTTTTTCACTGACCAAGCCACCAGCGAAACCCAAAACCTGGCCCGGGAGTTGGCCTTGGTGGGGGAATATGCCACCCAGCTCAGCCAGGTGGTGATGGAAGTGGACTTCCTCAACCAGCTCTATACCCGCCTCTTGAACGAGCGAGAAGTGCTGCAGCAGGAAAAAGAGAACTTGGAGGCGCGGGTCTTTGAGTTGCAGCAGGAGCGCAACGAGATCGAGCCCCAGGTGATGCACCTGCGCGAACAACTCAGCCAAGTTGCCTTTCAACTGGAGCAAACCCAAAACCGCGAGCGCAGCCTCAGCGAACGGGAACGACAGCTCTCGGAAATTGTTGCCCAACTGGAGCGCCGTCGAGCTGTGCTCAACCAGGCCATTGAAAACCTTACCAACCAGGAGGCCGACTACACCGTCCGCAACAAAGAGCTGGAAGCGGTGATCAAAGACAACGAGCGCAAAGCTCAGCAATACCTAGAGGCCGTCAACCACTACCGCGCCTACTTGGAAGAGCTAAACGCCCAGATCCAAGAGGCCCAGGCCAAGCTGAAAAGCCTCGGGGTCGAGCCCAAACCTGCTGACCTGCCGCGGCTTGAGGATATGGAAAAGCCAACTCCCATCCCCACACCGCCGCCTTCCCCTCCAATTGGCTACCCACCGCCCCCACCTCAGCAGTCTCCTCCAACCCAGCCAGGTGGCTATTGGCAGGAGAGCCCCTTCGACGACGATCCCTGGGCCTAGCCTGCCGGCAGTTGCCGTTTTGCAGCGGAGTTCAGCGTTCCCTCTTCTGACCTATCTGGGGAAGGGGTGGGATCCAACATCACAAACAGAAACGACTCCAGCCCTGCCAGGTAGGTGAGCACCTGCTCCTGAGCCGCTTCCTGGTCTATTCGATTGGCTTGGGCTGCTTGCTCGATGAGGCTGGCCACCGCCGTTGGCCCCTGCAACAGGGATCCCAGCCAGGCCATCTGGGCCCCGGGAATGGTTAGGCGCCCGCGGCTAGCCCCTGGCCAATTCATAGCAAACTCCTGCTTTTTTTCGTGGGCCTGGGCGAAGTTGTGGCGAAATTCAGCGTTGTCCGCCAAGATGGGGTTGAGCTGTACCCTGCCTCTCAGCCAGTCTTCATCACTCCAGGGCAAGACCAGGGAAGAGCCAGGGTGCTCCGCCCAAAAGTCGATGAGGCGGTGGTTGGGGCAGATCAGCTCGTAGAGGTGGTTTTGCTCGGCAGGAGAGAGCTTGTCCAGCTCCGCCTCTAGCCAAGCCGGCAGGGCTTTGTCTTTAAACAGCAGCGCTGGATCCCAGTCGGCGTAGTCCACCAGGCAAACCAAGCCCAGCTCCGCCTCCTGGAGCATACGCATCAAGTCTGGGATTAAAAACCCCTTGTCGCCGGGCAAGAGGTAGTTGGCGCGGATGTTGGTGTCGTCGCTGTAGATCTGGGGATCCCAGTGCAGGGAGACCCGCAGCTCGTCAGAGGCCAGGCTGGCCATAAACTCCCGCACCCGCCGGCAAGCTTCGGGGGTGGGCAGCTCAAACAGGCCCAGCAGCTGGAACGCCTCCTGCATGCGGAAGATCACCTCCCGCTGGTAGGCGTGGTGTAGGTTGGCCCGCAGGATCCCGTTTGGCTTGAGCACTCGCTTGAGGGCCTTTAGCCCAGCCACCGGGTCGTCCAGCAAATAGAGCACATCGTTAAGGCTGATAAAGTCAAACTGCAACCCGAGCCGTTCGACCTCCAACAAGTCTAGGGCGTAGAGCTCCACCTCCCCGAACCCGTGGTAGCGCAGGCGCCGCTCGGCTGCTCGCACTGACTCTGGCGCCAGATCACAGGCCACCAGCCGCGCCCCTGGATTGGCCTCCGCCAAGAGCAAGGTCTCCCAGCCAGAGCCACAGCCGACATTGAGGATGGTGATCCCCTCGCTGGGCAGGATGGCGCGGGTACGGGCGTATTGGGCCGTCGTCCAGCTCAGGCGGTACAGGCTGTCGATGGCGTTGCGGCCTGACGTCTCGAGGGGCACGTTGGGATAGGGCAGTTCCTCGTAGACTTGCCGCAACGACTCGGTAGTGCTGCCGGCCATGGGATCCGCTCCAAGAAGCTGCTCCCTATGCTACTGCCTCAGGAAGGCCGCGATGGCAGCGGCAATGGCCTCATTGCCCCCCCGATCCAACTTCTCCGACGCCTGGGGTGGGTAGGGGGGATCCCGCAAGAAGTCCCAGGATCCCTCGAAAAACTCCTCGGCAGAGAGGATGCGATGCCAGCCGTAGCGCCGCAATCCCTCCACCAATAGGGGCGACTCGGCAAACCCAAAGCGGTTGACACAGGCCATGGGCGTGCCACAGCGCAGTGCCTCTGCCAAGGTGCCATAGCCCGGCTTGGACACCACCCAGCGGCAGAGGGGCATCACATCCACTGGCCGCCACACTTGACCGTCTAGGACTCGCAGGTTGGGCAAGGCAGGAGCCTGCTGGTCAAAGGTGAGAAACTGCCAGTCGGGAAAATCCTCCAGCCGCCCGTAGGGCAAGCCCTGCAACCCCAGCCCGCCAAAGGTCAACAAAACCGTGGGTCGCTCTCGCTCTAGCCCCAGGCGCTGGGCCACCTCCTCTGCCAAGTAGCGCGGATCCGACCCCGTCAGCCCTACTGCCTCTTGGCAGGGAAAGGCGCCCATGGGCTCGGCAAAGGGCAGGCGAAACAGCCGCTGGCACCGCCCGTACAGCTCGCGGATCCAGACCACAAAAGGCTGGAACTGGGGGCCATACTCTTGATAGATAAAGTCCCAGCCGAAGTTGCTCGCCATCCAGCAGGGGATCCCGGCGGCCTGGGCAATTGCTGCAGCCAGCGGCGGCACGTCCGCCAACACCAAGGGTATCCCCTGGGCGCGAATGAACTCCGCTTCTTCCTGAATCAGTGCCTCAGCCCCGGCTTTGAACGTCTTGAGGGCAGCTAGTGTAGCCGGCAGATCTGCCTGCAGACCATCGGGCTGCACCACGCCTACATCCAGGGCCCGCTGTCGATGGAGAAACGGCCCCTCCACATAGCGCTCCAGGAGCCAGCGGGGGGCTGGTGTCACCCAAATGGGCAGGACATTGGGATCCCGCCGCCGCAAAGCGTTTACCACCGCCGCCAGGCGAGTGACATGCCCAAACCCATGGGCCGTTGCCGCCACATACAGAGGGACCGGCTTCACTGCCATAGCCTCAGGAAAGAACAGGCTGAGGTCTTTCCCGCCAGGAGACCCAGAGGTTGCTGGCCAAGATGAGAACTAGGCCCAGCACGGAGCCGGGAGCGATCTGCTCCCGCAACAGCACCGCAATCAGCCCCAGCGACAAGAAGGGTGTTACATAGACCCAATTGGCCAGGGATCCCCGCTCGTTCGCTAGCTCCAGCGCCCGCAACCAGAACACAAAAGTCAAGCCCATCTCCGCCAAGCCGATGTAGGCTGCCCAGGCCAGCCCCGCCATTGTCCACCTCAGCTCCTGAAACGGCAACAGCAGCAGACAGTAGCCGCTGCCGAAGAGAAATCCCATGAACAGCTTCAGGAGGGCATCCCGTCCATCCCGCACATTGAGCAGCCAGTAGAGAGCCCAAATAGCGGCGCTGCCCACTGCCAGCACCACCCCCCAGGGATCCTCCACCTGCAAGGTGCCCCAGGATCCCCCCGTGGCCACCAGCACCACCCCCAGCAGGCTTGTTCCCAAGGCCAGCAGTAGCCGCCCGCGCAGGCGCTCCCCCAACAGCGGCACTGCCAAGAGAGCCAACACCAGCGGCCAGGTGTAGTTCAAAGCCAGCGCCGCCTGGGCCGAGAGGCGATCGTAAGCCTGGAAGAGCACCCCGTAGTAGCCAAACGGGTTAAGTAGCCCCTGCAACGCCGACAGGGCAAGCTGGGATCCCTTCTGTTGGGCAACAAGATGCGCCCGCCCTGTTACCACCAGAGCCATCCCCAAGATTAGGCAGGAGCTGCCCGCCGAAAGAATTAGCAAGGCCGTCGGCGCAAGGTGTTGCAAACCAAACTTAAAGGCGCTGGCTGCCGTGGCCCAGCCTAAGATGGCTGCCGCCAGATAGGCATAGGCTCGGCGGGGATCCCTGTGCATTAGAAGCTGTCGAGATCTCGATCCTCCGGCTTCGGCTTCGCTTTGGTGGAAAGGCCCAACCGCGGTGCCACCACCCAGGCGTAGAGCAGGTAGCCCAGCCCCGCCACCACCGCCCACCTGAGAAGGGTGACGAACACCCGAAAGACTAGCCCAACCAGCAGGATACAGCCCAGGATGGCCAGAACCGGCAGCAGGGGACGCCCCCACCTCCCAACCCAAGCCCAAAGGGCAGCTTTGTCCTGGGACGAGCTCCGCGACCTAGCAGCAGCCGCAGTCGCCTGCTCCAGTTCAAGCTCAAGCTGTTTCAGCCGTTCTTGCTCTGACATAGGGGGCAGTCTCTAGAATCCAGAGCCACCTCCATCTTACGGGCTGCTCCTCACAAAGTCGGGCAACCTAGGCCCGCGCCGAGAGGATCTCTTGGGCCATGGCGCGGAATGGATCCAAAGCTGGGCCGGGGCGACGGTTGGGACGCGGAGCCGGGATCTCGTTGGGCACAAACGGCTTCTCGACCACCACCTTAGGCTTAGCAGGCGCAGCCGTTGGGGCAGGCTTGGAAGAAGCTGCCGGCTGGGTTGAGGCCGGGCGAAAAGGCCCGGTAATAAAATCCACCAGGCCGCCGAAGAGGATGCCAAAGAAGGAAAAAAGACCACCGAACAGCTTTTTGAGAATGCCCATAGCCAGTTGCGAAAGTTATGCAACCCAACACTCATTATTGTTGAGGTCGAGCACCTTGGCTATGGGTAAACATTCTTAGGCTCAGGGATCCCCCACCTCTCTGCCAGTGGCGTCAAAGCGCCGTAGGGGTAGGGCCAGCTCCAGCTCCTGCAGCTCCAAGGGTTCCAGCGGTTCCAAGATGACCCGGCTGCGCCCTAGCTCAAAGCTATCGGCTGCTGCCGGATTGACCTTGTAGCCGATATCCGCCATGGCTCCCACCGTGAGGATGCTCAAGGGATTGGGCACGCCCCGGTCGAGACGGCTGGTCATCAGCTCGCGGCCCAAGACACTCTCCCGCCAGTGGGAATCGCGGGATCCCACCCCAAATTGGTTCTCCAGGGGCACAGAAGGGGCATTGCCTCCTAGCGTGGAGAAAGCCTCAACTGCCCGCGGGCCGATAAAGCGGGGGTCATAGCCCGGCGGCGTCGGCTGATCCCGCCCCGCCAAGCCCACTGTCAGCCCCTTGGGATTCCAGACACTGGGCAAAAAGCCAAGGGCATGGCCCAGCTCATGCAGGGCGGTGATGGGCAGATCCCCCCGCTCTTCCAAAGCCGAGAGGTTTTGGCTGTTGAACACAACAACGGAGTAGAAAGGCAGGCCATTGGAGGCCCGCACAAAACAGGGAGCGGCTCCCCCTAAAATCCGCTCGTTGCCCAGGTTTCTCGCCCGCACCTCCACCAGCAGATCGTCGATGGGGAAATCAAGGGGGGTGCTGGGAAACCCCGCATCGCACTCGTCGGCCCGGATGGTGGTAGGCGGCAGATCCGGCTGATCCTCGATGATGATCTCCTGCCACCTCAAGGCCGCGCTGCGGACAATGGCTTGTTGGCTGGGAGTGAGGCTGCTGTCGGGGAAACGAACGTCAATGGTGAACTGGGGAACAGGAGCAGCCATTGGCGAAGGCAGAGTTGGAGGAGGAAGGGCTTCTAAGGAAGAGAAACCCCCTCTTCCCCCGCACGCTTTGAGGAGCAGTAGCAGCACAGCCATGAGGAATCCAAGCAGGCGCAGGCTCCAGGTTCGGCGTCCAAGTTGCCGCAGCCCCAGGAAATGCTTCGCCCTCTTCTTTTGAACAACCATAGCTGGGCTGGCCGTCAAAAAGCCTCCGAAACGCTAACATTGGCTGCAGCGCTAGGGATCCTCGGTGTACATCAGCGTCATCATTCCCACCTACAACCGCCTTCCCATCTTGCAGCAGTGTCTGCGAGCCTTGGCGCAACAGCAGCCCGGCCCCTACGACGGCTACGAGGTGGTGGTGGTAGACGACGGCTCCACCGACGGGACGGTGGAATGGCTGCAGAGCCAGCTGCCGGCCTTGCCGCCCCTGAAACTCTTGTGCCAAGAGCACCGCGGCCCTGCTGCAGCTCGCAACCTGGGGTTTCGCCACGCCCAGGGATCCATCATCGTCTTCATCGATAGCGACCTAGTGGTGGTGGAGCACTTCCTGGCCGCCCATGCCCAGATGCTGCGGCGGCATGGGGTTACCGGCAATCCCAACTCGCCCCACGAAGCCAAGGTCTTCACCTACGGGCGGGTCATCAACACCTGCAACTTCCAGGATCCCCGCTCCGAGCCTTTCAAGCCCACTGACTTCTCGGCCGCTTTTTTTGCCACCGGCAATGTGGCTATCGCCCGCCACTGGCTAGAGCAGGTCTGCGAAACCCCTGCCGGCCCCTTCGACGAGCGGTTTCACCTCTATGGCTGGGAAGACCTGGAGCTGGGGGTGAGGCTCAAGCGCCTGGGCTTGCGCCTGGTCAAGTGCCCCCAGGCCACTGGCTACCACTGGCACCCCCCCTTTGAGCTGCAGCAACTTCCAGCGCTCATTGAGCGGGAGCGGCAGCGGGGCCGCATGGGCATCCTTTTCTACCAAAAACACCCCACCTGGGCGGTGCGTTTCATGATCCAGCTAACGCCCCTGCACCAAATCCTTTGGGGCCTGCTGTCGCTGGGGGGCTGGTTGAACGAAAAGCGACTGGAACCGCTGCTGCGCTGGCTAATCCAGAAGGGACAATCCCAACTGGCCCTAGAGCTGTGTCGGATTTTCTTTCTCAACTGGTATAACGTGCAAGCAGTTTATGCCGCTTACAGGGAAATAAAGGCGCGAAACAGCGGCACCCACTTTGCCTGAGCCACCAAGAGCGTCGGGTAGGTCAGCTGGCCATAGTCCTTGCCCACCCTCAAAGGCTGGCCGGGATCCGGGTCAGCCGGGCCCAAAGGCTCCCACACTGCGCCAGCTCCTTTAGCAATAGCCCACACTGCCGCCACATCCCAGATCTTAGGCGAGCGCTCCACCGCGCCCAAAAGGCTGCCGCTAGCCACCAAGAGCAAGTTGTAGGCAGCTCCCCCTAGCATGCGCGCCTTGCAGGGAAATTCTGGGCTAATCCAATGGCCGCTGCGGGAGCAAAAATTAAACAGTTGGTTGGGGCCGGGTGGAGCGGTGCTGGGGCGGATGGGTTGAGGACAAGCAGGATGCCGGTCGTGGCGGGTGAGGAAAGCCCCTGCTGGGGCATCCCCGGGAAACTGGGGCCAATAGCCGTAAAAAGTCTGGCGGATAGGTGGCAAATGGACACAGCCAAACACAGGCAGGCCCCAGTGCAGCAACGCCAGCGAGCTGCCCCAGATGGGGATCCCGTGGGCAAAATTGGTGGTGCCATCGAGGGGATCCACCACCCAGCACCACTCTGTCTCGGGGAAGATGTGGTTTGACTCCTCGCTCAAGTAGCCGTGATCCGGATAAGCAGCGGCAATTGCCTCCTGAAAGGCCCGATCAGCCCACTGGTCTGAAGAGGTTACTAAGCTGCCATCCGCCTTTTCCGTGGAGCGTGCCTGGCCAAAGTCAGCTAAAAGCTGAGAGCCCACCCGGGCTGTCAGCTGGAGGGCAAACTCGGTGACCTCGCGCCAAAAGGAGGAAAGCTCCATGCTCTAATCCTAGCGGCAGCCTAAGTAGCCCAGGATCAGCCAGATCCTCTCTTCCCCGACCGCCTTCAGCTCCAAGCCGACTAGAATCGCTGACAGGTCTGCCACAGCCGGCCTTCCTCCTCCATGAACCCGCAACTGATTGGACAACTGATTGGCAACCGCTACCGGCTGATCCGACCCATCAGTGAGGGGGGGTATGGCCAGGTGTTCGAGGCAGTGGATACCCAGCTTGGCCACGAGGTGGTAGCTGTCAAGTTGCTGCGCCCGCCGCCGCCGGACATGGGGCCGGAGTACTACCAGCAACTGCAGCAGCGTTTCCTGGACGAGGCAAGGGTAAGTGCTTTGCTGGGGGAGCACCCCAACATTGTGCAGGTACGCTCCTACGGCCTGTACCAAAACCAGCCCTACCTGGTGATGGAGTACCTAAACGCCAAGCCCTACACGGGCCAAGGTTTGGACTCCGTGCTGGCGCAAGAGGGCCCTCTGCCTCCTGAGCGGGTGGTGAACTTGGCCTTGCAAATTTGCTCAGCCTTGCACCATGCCCACAACTTCCACATGGATCTAGGCAAACACTCCATTCGCGGCGTTATCCACCGCGACATCAAGCCGAGCAATATCTTCGTGCAAAAGGGTCCTGACGGCAAGGAGCGGGTCAAAATCCTCGACTTCGGCATTTCCAAGCTCATGGGAGAAGCCTCTCGCCGCTTGACGCAGACGGGCTATTTTCTGGGCACGATGGTCTACGCCTCCCCGGAGCAAATGCGAGGAGAAAAACTAGATGCCCGCTCCGACATCTACTCCCTGGGGGTGGTGCTGTACGAGTTACTCACTGGCAAGCTTCCCTTCGAGCCCGACACCGATACCTTGCAGGGCTGGTACCACGTCCATAACTTTCAGCAGCCCCGTCCCCTGCGAGACCATCCCCTGCCTCACCCTATCCCCGAGGCGCTGGAAAAGGTGGTGCTGCGTTGTTTGGAGAAAGACCCTGCCCTTCGCCCCGCCACTATGGAAGAGCTGGCTCAAGAGCTCCAGGCTGTCTATTCTCCGCGGCAAGAGGAGACCCCTCCCCGGCGTATCCCCGCGGGCTTTGGCGGGCAAGGGACTCCACAGGCTCCCTCCAGCTCGGAGGTAGATGAGAAAAAGCTGCAGCAAGCCGTGCATTGGATCGAGGCAGGCGAGTACAAGAAGGCCGTCCGCCTCCTCAGCGAGCTAATCCAGAAGACTCCCAACGACGCCCGCTACTATCTCTACCGCGGCCTGGCTCACCAACGGCAAGGCCATTGGGGTCTTGCCCAGATGGACTACCAAGGGGTGCTGCGGCTGGAACCGGGCAATCCCTTTGCAGAACAGGGGCTACGCGAGGTCGAGCAGCAGGTGGGTTCTGACCACAGACCTACCCTGTTTCCTACAGCTACACCTCGGCGGGGCAGAAGGTTGGCCTGGGCTTGGCTTTTGGCCAATGGGGCAGCAGCTGGCGGCGGCTACCTAGGGTTGGCGGCTCTGGCTCCGCTGCTGGTTCCTTTCGGATCCCTCCAAGGGGCGGTGGTTGGGGCTGGTCTTGGCCTGATGACGGGGCTACTGCAGTGGGCAGTGCTGCGGCGGCAGGTCTCTTGGTGGTGGGTGGCAGCTACGCTGCTGGCTACAGCTGTGGGTTGGCTGGCGGCAGATCTCCTAGCTCCTCAGGTGGAGGGGGTGATCCCTGTTTTTGATCCGAATGATCCCTGGATCCAGAGGATCCTTCCAGCGATGGCTAGCCCCCTACGCGGCTTGCTGGTGGGTCTTGGCCTCGGTGGGCTGCAAGGGATCCTACTCGCTCGACAGGGGAAAGTTGCCTGGGCCTGGCTCTTAGCAGCAGGGGCAGAAGGGGGAGGAGCGGCTCTGCTCATGGACCTGCTGTTGGCTAGCTCTGCTGGGAACCCCTGGTTGCTGCTCCTTGCAGGTCTTTTGGCCTCTACCCGTCCCCTTAGCGCTCTTGTGCTTTTGTATTGGTGCCGCAGGTAGTAAAGACTCCAAACAACAAGAAAGCCCTCTCCTGAGGGCCTCCTTAGGGATACTGTTTGCGCCGTTTTACCGTTGTTTTCGACCTGGAAAATCCACGATAGGACATCGGGGATGATATTGATAGTTTCCAAACCAAGTTTGGCTTACTACTCTCACATCCACACCCGTCCTAATTGCCAAAGGGTATCGATCGCAAAAACATAACGGCAGTCACCAACGCCTCAGTATCCTTTGGCAATCTTACCCCATTCCCCTGCGGGATCTGTCAAGGGCCTAGCAAGAAGTCCCTCTTCGGATCCCTTGCTCTGTGGCTTTTTGGGGTACGGTAGGGGCATGCGGGTTAGGTAGCTCCCGTAAAGGGGAGAATCTCTGCGTGCATCCGTTTTGGAATGTCCCTATTGAAACGTCCTTCTAGCCATGCTGGGTTCTCTGTTGGACAACATCTACGGCGCCTGGTTCCTGCCAGAACGTACCTTTCGCTTGCTGCGGCAACAGCCTGTCCTCTGGCAGGCGTTTGGGGTGGTAGCGCTGCTTAACCTCCTCGAGGCCATTCGCCGCTTCGGGTTCAACCTGCCGAGCCTAGTACTGGCAGTCCTGGCGGGATTCCTGGGCTGGGTGAGCTTGGCAGCTTTGTTGCAGGGCCTGGCCTTTTGTTTTGGGCGGGCTGCCCCCTCCTTTGCGGCCCTGCTTTGCCTGACGGGTTTTGCCGGCCTGCCCTGGCTTCTGCTGGGGCCTGCCCAAGCTTTGGGCGGGGTTGCCGGATCCCTGTTGGGCTTGGTGGCCCTGGTGTGGTTTGGGGTTTGGCAGGTGCGGGCGGCGGCGGTGGCCCTGGATCTAGAGTGGTGGCGTCTGGTAGGCCTGATCCCGATGGCCTTTCTGGGAGGGATCCTTTCCCTGAACTGGTTGACCAGTGGCCTCTTGGCCTTGGCCTCTCTGGGCTAGAGGTTAGCTGGGTACTCGTTGCAGCTCTGGTCTTTCCTCGGGGAGGATAGCGCCCTCTACGGGGCAAACCTGGAGACAGATGCCGCAGTCAATGCAAGCAGCAAAGTCGATCCAGAAGTAGTCGGTGCCTTTGGCATTTTTGCCGTTCCCAGGGTGAATACAGGCAACCGGGCAAGCCTCCACGCAGTCGGCAACGCCTTCGCAAACGTCAGTAACAATGGTGTGCGGCATGGATCCCTCCCGCGGACGCTTCTTAGTCCTGTTGGCCAAGGCAGCTAGCCTCAAGTCTGTCCGCCCTCTGCCCCTGCATGGCGGATGGCTTTGTCATTCTAGGCGAAAACGAGCGTAAATTCTTGGGGAGCCACCGCCAAAGAGCGCACCCGCAACTGCTAGCGAAGGCGGGGAGAGAGGGTGGAAGTTTGGGCTAAGCTTTCCCTGAGGGAATCCAAATTAAACGGGAGCGGCAGCCATGCGGTGCTCGTGGCCCCTGGCGCTAGGCCTAGGTTGGGTGCTCGCCTGGTCGAGTGCTAGCCTACCCACCTGGTCCCAAGGTGTGCAACAGCAAGCCTCGCTGGCCTGGACTGAAGCCTACGTGGCAGCGCTGGAGCGCCAAACAGACCTGGTGCTGACCCGGGAGCCACTGTCAGCCCCTCTCACCCGCCTGGAATTGGCCCGGTGGTTAACCGAATTTTTCGGCTACGTGCCCAACCCCAAGCAGGTGCAAGAGATTCGCGACCTTGAGCCCAATACCCCTGACTATTGGACGGCGCAGGCGGTGCTACAGGCAGGGGCCATGCGTCTTTACGAAGGCAACGAGTTCCGCCCCCAAGGGGATCTCACCCGCCTAGAAGCTCTAGCCATCCTGGTGCGGGCCTTGCGATTGCCTGCTCCCAGCCAGGCTGACATCGAGCGCTGGATGGCTCTGTACACCGACGCTGCTGAGGTGCCAGAGGTGGGGCGAGCTCTTGTGGCTATGGCAGGGGAAGCGGGCCTATTGGTGAATGTGCCGGATCCCGCCAAGCTGCGGCCCAACCGGATCCTCAGCCGTGGTGAAGGAGCAGTGCTGCTGCACCAGGCGCTGGTACATCGCGGAAAGCTGCCGCCTCTGCCGCCTCCAGTAGCCCAACTGCGTCCTTCCCCGGCGCCAGTGGCCAAAAGCGTTCAGCCTGAAATCTTGCAAACACGAGTCATTCCTGAAGCGGGAGTGGTGCTGCCAGGGCAAACCCTGACGGTCGAGGCCCAGGGCACCCCCAACGGCAAGGCCAGCGTGGATATCGGCGACCTGGTGCGGGGCTTGCCCATGGAGGAGGTGCAGCCTGGCTACTACCGCGCCGTTTACACCCTTGGCCCCCAAGACAGCGCCCTTAGCCCCGACATCCGCATTCAACTTAGCCTCAACGGGCTGGAGACCCGTGTTCAGCGGCGGCTCCCCCAGTTGGCCTTGGGCAAGGTCGCTCCCCCACGAGTAGAGCCACTGTTCCCTTCTTCAACCCCTCTGCCCCAGCCGGCCCCTGCCCCTCCTACCCCCCTGGCCGCCAGCCACGGCCCTCGCATCACGGCCATTCGCCTGCATCCCCAGCGCGACCTAGTGGAAGGAGATATCCTCACCATCGCCATCTGGGGGGACTCAGGAGGAGTTGCCCAATTTGACCTGGGCAACCTGGCCCTAAACCAGCCAATGCGGGAGGTGCGGCCTCACCACTACGAGGGCACCTACGTGGTGGCTCCCACCCACCAGGCCACCAATCCCACCTTGCGGGTTGTGCTTACCAAAGACGGCCTCAGCCAGGAGTACCGGGAGATCTTTCCTTTCTCAATCGATGGATCCAAAGGAACCCGCCCCACCATTCAGCCGGCTTCTGGGCCTGTGGTCGCCGGGCCGCCTCGGATTTTCAGCGTTACCACCAACAGCACCAACCTGCGCAGGGGCGAGATCCTCAGAGTAACAATGCAAGGGGATCCCGGAGGGCGGGCCGCTTTTCGTATTGTCGGGGTAACTCCCGAGGTAGAGATGCGGGAGGTGGCACCGGGCCTCTATGAAACTCAGCAGCAACTGCCCTCCAACATGCAGCCAGTTAACGACGGCATCATCGAGGTAATCTTGGAGCGGGGCGGGCAAAGGGCCATCCAAACCAGCCCCTCGCCCATTACCATTGCTCCTTGACCATGCGATCTCTCTAGGCCTGGCCCGTGTGGGAGGGGCCAACTAAAAACAGCATGATTCCTGACGCAGGGAGATCTAGTACGCCTTTGCCGCTTTTTCAACCAACACCCCATAGACCTTGGGGCTACAAAGTCGAAGGATGGTATGTCCCATCGGGAAGAATCGTGCCCGTCAAATCTTTGAGCCGTTCCCATCCAAAGTCAAGCTTGGCACCTGTTAGGTTGGCCCCTCTGAGCTGAGTACCCACCAGTTCGGCCCCGCTCAGGTTAGCCCCAGTCAGGTCAGCCCAGCTTAGATTGGCTCCAGTCAGCAGGGCCCCTCTCAGATTGGCCTTGGCTAGGATAGCCCCGCCTAGGTTGGCACTGCCCAGGTTGGCTCCGCCTAGGTCGGCCCCCCTCAAGTCAGCCCAGCGGAAGTCGCGCTCGCCAGCATCGTACCGTGCTCGAACATCTCCAACCTGGCGTAGGCGGAGGAGCTGGTACTCCTTTGCCACCTGCACGTGCCGGGGATCAAGCGATTTCAGGAGTGTCTCCCAAGCAGCAAACTTCACTTCCCAATCCCCATCTTCGTGCAGGGCTTTGATGAGAAGCTGCGCCCCTTCTTCTCCATGGTGGAGAGCCTCTTTAAGGGCCTCGATGCGGACCTGGGGATCCGGACTGGCCAGGGCTTGTCGAATAGCCACCAGGTTACCCAAGGCTCGATCCAATCCGGCAGGCCCTTGTCCGCCCGAAACAGTATTGAAGTTTTCCGCCACCGTACTGCCTCCTGGCTAGACGTTAGCTTGGCCTCAACAGCCACATGCTGCCTCGTGAGAGTAAGTCAGCCCCCTCAAAAGCAGGGATTCTTTCACGCACTCTGGGCCGATAGAGACGAGCACTTAGTGGAGCCGAGCCCAGATAGATCCCACCCAGCCGCCATGGAAGTGAAATCCACACCCACAAATTTTTGCCGTAATCAGCAGACCCCCAGGTGTCTCCACTGCCAACAGTCTGAGTAGAGCCAAGTCTTGAGTCTACTTGTGCAGAATGTATTCCCTGGCTAGACGGCTACCTCAAAGGGATCGGCGCTGGGCTGGATCTGGGTGGATAGTTTGGGAATTACCTGCAGCTTGAACTGTTGCTCGAAGACCTTTTTCTTCTCGTTCAAGCTCCACAGCTCTAGGGCGCAGTCGTCGTTGGGATGCTTAGGATCCAAAATTAGCTCCATACGGCGGGGGCCCTCTCCCAAAAGCTGGAAACGGCAGTGCACCGCTTGGATGGCCTGCAGGCGGCGGCGATCAAGAGCACAGGCTATGCGCAGCAAGGGGCTAAGTTCCAGTACCACTTGGCGATCCCGCTCGTTGGTGAGGCGCTGGAAGTTCTCGTGCTTCTTCTTGGGGGGCGACTTGCGATGGTAGCGGGCTAGGTTGGCAATCACCTCCACCTCTTCCTCGTTGAAGCCCAAGAGTTCCCCGTGGCGGATGAGGTAGTAGGAGTGTTTATGGTGGGCGGCATGGCTGATGAAGTGGCCGCAGTTGTGCAGCATGGCCGCCGCCCAGAGGAGAGCTCGCTCCCGGGATCCCCAGCCGTGCAAGATGCCACGGGTTTGATCGAAAAGGCTGAGGGCAAATTCTGCCACCCGCTCGGCATAGGGGATCTCGACTTGGTATTTTTCTGCCAACTTGAGGACGCTACGCCGCCGCACCGAGCTGTGGTAGCGCAGCCGATCTTCAATTAACCCTTGGCTGATCATCCAATCCACGATCAGCCCTTCCCGCAAGGCCCGCTCGCAAAACTGGATCTGCTCCACCCCCAGCAGGGTCATCACTGCCTCCAAAATGACCGCCCCAGCTAGGATAATCTCTCCCCGCCTTTCCCCGAGGCCAGGTAGCTTTTGCCGCTCGGCCACGGTGAGGGAGCGCAGCTCCTTGATGTAGCCGCGCAGGGCTTCCAGGCTAAACCTGTACCCGTGCAGGCGAGCGGGGGGATCGCCCAGGCGGCGGCGGGCATCCAACTGGGCCAGGCACTCCACGGTGCCGGAGGTGCCCACCAAGGCCAGGGATCCCGCCTGGGGGGACGACTCGACAATGCGCCGCATCTGCTCGATGGGAGCTTCCAACATGCCGCGAATATGCTGCCGCAGCGCCTGCAGCTCACCAGCCGTAGGCGGGTCGTGGTGCAGGAAAGCTTGGGTCAGGCGCACCGCTCCCACCTTGATGCTGCGCAGAAACTCCGGCTCTTGGCCGTTGCCCAAAATCAGCTCAGTGGAGCCGCCACCGATATCCACCACCGCGTGCAGCCGGTTGTGGAACTCCATGGCCGAGAGCACGCCCAGGTAGATGCGGCGGGCTTCCTCCTGCCCTGAGATGAGCTCCACCCGCAGGCCCAGCTCCCGCTCAATCCGCTTCAAAAACTCTAGCCCATTGGGGGCTTCGCGCACGGCACTGGTGGCCACCGCAACAATATCCTGCACCTGAAAGCTTTCGGCAATGCGGCAAAACCGCTCCAGAGCCGTCCGCGCCCGTTCCATGGCAACAGGCGTAAGGGCACCTGTCTGGCTGCAAAACTCCCCCAGGCGGACAGTGGCTTTTTCGCGGGAGATGATGGTGAAGCTGGGGATGTGGGGGTTGATGCGCACCACCACCATGTGCAGAGAGTTGCTGCCCACATCGATGGCGGCGATGACGGGGGCAGCTCCCGCGTCTGCAATGGAGAGCGGCTTCAGTTCAGAGGCGGCAGAGCGTGTAGCGAGGTTGGCGGGCGAGAGGCTCATGAAGCCAATGCAGGGGTGGCAACACCTTCTAGAATACTGTGCGCTTTTGCCCCTTTTTCTTGGTCAACCGCTGGCTTTAGGGGCATCTCAGCCAGCCAGCTGTTGGTTGTCCTCCTTGGGGCTGCCCTTGCCTCAGCCTAAGATTAAGTACGAAGTTGTTACCGCGGGTTCCGATGTCTCGACCAGCCGAATCGCCTCAACAGGCCAGTAGTCCTCTCAAGCTGCTGCGCACTCAGGAGTCTCCCAAGCTGGAGCGCATTCGCCATACCACCTCCCATGTGATGGCTATGGCGGTGCAGAGGCTGTTTCCCAAGGCGAAGGTAGCCATCGGCCCGACAACCGACTACGGCTTCTACTACGATTTCGACCACCCCGAGCCCTTCACGCCGGAAGATCTGGAGCGCATCAAAAAGGAGATGCAGGCCATTATCAAAAAAGGCTTGCCGGTGATCCGCGAGGAGGTGACTCGAGAAGAAGCTAGACGCCGCATCGAGGCTCTTGGCGAACCTTACAAATTGGAGATCCTTGAGAGCATCCCCGAAGGCGAGCCCATCACCATCTACCACCTGGGGGACGAGTGGTGGGATCTCTGTGCTGGCCCCCATGTGGAAAACACCAACGAGCTCAACCCCAAGGCTTTTGACCTGCTCAGCGTGGCCGGCGCCTACTGGCGGGGAGACGCAACCAAACCTCAGCTACAGCGCATCTACGGCACGGCCTGGGAGACGCCGGAGGAGCTAAAGGAATACAAGCGGCGGCTGGAAGAGGCCAAGCAGCGGGATCACCGCAAGCTGGGCAGGGAGCTGGGGCTATTTATCTTTTCCGACGAGGTGGGGCCGGGCCTGCCCCTTTGGACTCCCAAGGGAACCCTTCTGCGCTGGGTGCTGGAGGATTTTCTCAAGCAAGAGCAGCTCAAGCGGGGCTACTTGCCAGTGGTCACCCCCCACATTGCCCGCGTGGATTTGTTCAAGATCTCCGGCCACTGGCAAAAGTATCGGGAAGACATGTTTCCCCTGATGGCAGAAAGCGAGGAAGCGCGGGCGGCAGAGCAAGGCTTTGTCATGAAGCCGATGAACTGTCCTTTTCACATCCAGATCTACAAATCGGAGCTGCGATCCTACCGCGACTTGCCGCTGCGCTATGCCGAATTCGGCACCGTCTATCGCTACGAACAGTCGGGGGAACTGGGGGGCCTGACCCGCGTTCGCGGCTTTACGGTGGACGACGCCCATCTCTTTGTCCGGCCCGATCAGTTGGAGGAGGAGTTTCTCAAGGTTGTGGATCTAATTCTGGTAGTCTTCGACAAGCTCAAACTCAAGAATTTCCGTGCCCGCCTCAGCTTTCGCGATCCCAAGTCTGACAAGTATCTGGGATCGCCGGAAGAATGGGACATGGCTGAAAATGCCATTCGCCGTGCCGTGGAGAAGTTGTCGATGCCCTATTTTGAAGGGATCGGGGAGGCAGCTTTCTACGGGCCGAAGCTGGACTTTATCTTCCGCGACGCGCTGGATCGGGAGTGGCAGTTGGGCACGGTGCAAGTAGACTACCAAAACCCGCAGCGCTTTGATTTGTACTACGTAGCCGAGGACGGATCCCGGCAGCGGCCGGTAATGATCCACCGCGCTCCCTTTGGCTCGCTGGAGCGGCTCATCGGGATCCTCATTGAAGAGTACGCGGGGGATTTTCCCTTTTGGCTTGCGCCGGAA
Organism: Synechococcus sp. R65.1; assembly: GCF_047461755.1. Lineage (NCBI taxonomy): Bacteria > Bacillati > Cyanobacteriota > Cyanophyceae > Synechococcales > Synechococcaceae > Synechococcus > Synechococcus sp. R65.1. The sequence continues at coordinate 81,509 of NZ_JANSHU010000008.1, forward strand.
CAGGTGCGCATTTTGCCCGTTTCCGACCAATACCTGGGCTACGCCCTCCAGGTGCGGGATCAGCTGCGGGAGCACGGGATCCGCGTCCACATCGATGCCGACAGCGAGCGCCTGCCCAAAAAGATCCGCAATGCCGAGAAGGCCAAGATCCCCTTCATGCTTATCGTGGGAGAACAAGAACAGGCAACCGGCACGGTAAGCGTGCGGCAGCGCCACGGAAAAGACCTGGGATCCCTGACGGTGGCTGAGTTCCTGGCTAAGGCGCAAGCGCTTGAGTAGAACCTGCCTGGGAATGGCTTCTTGGGGCTGCTGCAGCCGCCCGTTCCTGGGCCAGGGCCGCCCGCCGTTGTTCTAGATCATGGGGAGAGATGCGTCCATAGGTCACGCTCATCTCGGCCAGCCGCTGGGCCAGCTCTGGGCGCAGCATCTCCTCGCGGTAGCGCCAGGCCCAGTTGTTTTCGGCTCTGCCGGGGAAGTTCATGCGCGCCTCTGCCCCCAAGCCCATTACGTCCTGGAGGGGAATAATGGCCAAATCGGCCACGGAAGCAAGGGCCAGGCGAATGAGATCCCAGTGGATGCCAGCGGATCCCTGGCAGCCCAGGTAGCGCAGCAGGTTCTGCTTCTCCCACTCCGGGCGATCCGGATCCTCAAACCAACCCACTATGGTGTTGTTGTCGTGGGTACCCGTGTAGACGACGAAGTTGCGCTCGTAGCTGTGGGGCAGGTGGGGGTTGTCGGGGCCGGCGCCAAAGGCAAATAGCAGGACCTTCATGCCGGGCAGGCTGAATTGATCCCGCAGTTGCACCACCTCTGGCGTAATCTCTCCTCCTAGATCTTCGGCAATGATTGGAATTTCCCCCAGCTTGTCGGCCAACGCCTGAAAGAAATCCGCTCCCGGTCCCTTTTGCCACTCGCCTTCCACCGCCGTTTCTGCCTTGCTGGGAATAGCCCAGTAGCTCTCGAAGCCGCGGAAGTGGTCAATGCGCACATAGTCCACCTGCTTGAGGATGGCCTGGATGCGCCGGATCCACCAGTCGTAGCCGCGAGCCTTAAGCACCTCCCAGTTGTAGAGGGGGTTGCCCCAGCGTTGCCCAGTGGGGCTGAAGTAATCGGGGGGGACGCCGGCTACCCATAGGGGCCGCCCCTCTTCATCGAGCTGAAACAGCTCCCGGTTGGCCCACACGTCAGCACTGTCGGCGGCAACATAGATGGGTACATCGCCAATGAGCTGCACTTGATGCTGGTGGGCATACTCCCTTAGGGATCTCCACTGCTGGGCAAACAGATACTGCCAAAACATCTGGCGGGTGACTGCGTCGGCGTAGCGGTCGCGGGCCTCCTGGAGAGCAAGGGGATCCCGCTGGGCTAGGGCTGGAGGCCACTGAGTCCACTCTTGCTCGCCATACACCTCTTTGAGAGCCATGAAGAGAGCGTAGTCCGGTAGCCAATCCGCCTCCTCGGCACAGTAGGCGTGAAAGGCTTCCCAGTCAGCAGCGCTAGCCTTTTCCTTGAAGGTGGCCCAGGCCCGCTGCAAAAGACCCAGCTTGAAGGGGATGACAATCCCGTAGTCCACCCGCTCAGCATCCCCCGCCTGGATGGCCGGCCACTGGGGCAGCTCCTCCCAGGCGTTGGCCTCCAGCCAGCCAGCTTCGACCAGTAGCTCCGGGCTAATCAGCAGCGGGTTGCCGGCAATGGCAGAAAAGCTCATGTAAGGGGAGTTGCCCCAGCCAGTGGGCCCCAGAGGCAGCACCTGCCAGAGGCGCTGGCCGCTTTCTACCAGAAAATCCACAAACCGATAAGCGGCCGGCCCCAGGTCGCCAATGCCAAAGGATCCCGGCAGCGAAGTGGGGTGCAAGAGGATCCCACTGAGTCTGCCCCTGCGCATGGCTGTGCCTTTTTGCCCAAAAGTATTCCACCGCCTATGCTGTCACTTTTGCAGCTTGATGGAAAGTCCCCGCACGCCCAAGCTAGCTCCTCAAGCCTTGACCGACAGCCCGGTGGCAAGCCCGCACCTCTTCGAGAGTAAACAGGCGGCGAAAGGGAATCCCCATCTGGCAAAAGCGAGCTTCTGCCCCTTCCTGCCGGTCGACTAAGGCGAGGATTCCTTCTGCCCGATAGCCTGCCGCGCGTACCCGCTCTACAACCTTGAGGGCAGAGCCACCCGTAGTGACGACATCCTCCAAGATCCACACTCGACTCTCGGCTGGCAGTTCTGGCCCCTCGATCCAGGCCTGGGTGCCATGAGCCTTGGGCTCTTTGCGGACAATCAGGGCTGCTAGGTTAGCCGGCTGGGCATAAAGAGAAGCCAAGCTCACTGCCGTCACCAGGGGATCTGCCCCCAGCGTCATCCCGGCAACTGCTGCTGTTTCAGGAGGCAATAGCCGATGAAGCAGGGATCCAGCCAGGTAGGCCCCCTGGGGGTGGAGGGTGACCGGCTTGCAGTTGATGTAGTAGGAGCTCTGCCGCCCGGACGTGAGGGTAAAGGATCCCTCGCGGTAGGCCAGCTGTGCCAGCAAATAGAGCAATTTCTCCCGCGCCTCAGCCGGGGAAAGGTTTAAGGGGGAACACTCCAGTAACAACACAGCAGGGATCCAAGTTTTTCCACTGCACTCGTTGCAACGATAGCCGAAGATGGCAGCCCAACAAAGAAGCCCGATCCAATCTGGAAGGGCAGGTACTTTTACCAACGGAAGGAAAGGAGTAGAGTAGAACAGCAGAGTCTCTCAACTACGAGGATCCCATGACGCGAGGCTTTGGACCCTTTGGCAAGATTCAGGAAGCCCTCAAAAAAGCTCAAGAGGTGCGCGACGGCGCCCAAAAGCTGCAAAAAGAGCTAGAAGAAATGGAAATTGTTGGCGAGGCCGGCAATGGCTTGGTGAAGGTGACGGTCAACGGCAACCAGGAGCCCCTTAAGGTGTCCATAGATCCCCAAGTCCTCCAGGAGCCAGTGGATGTGGTGGAGGACTTGCTGCTGACGGCAATGGTAAATGCCTACACCCAGTCGGCTGAGACGATGCGCAAACGCATGGAGGAACTGACGGCAAATATCAGCCTGCCGGGGCTGGGCTAATCCTGTGTACACTCGCCCTTTGGCTCGCCTAATCGAGGAGCTGCAGCGCCTGCCCGGCATTGGCTCCAAAACCGCTCAGCGGCTGGCCTTGCACTTGCTCAACAGGCCCGCCCACGAGGTCGAGGCCCTGGCCCAAGCCCTACTGGAAGCCAAGCAAACCGTTAAGCACTGCTCCATCTGCTTTAACTGGTCGGCAGAGGATCCCTGCGAGATCTGCCGCTCCCCCCAGCGGGACCGCCTGCTCTGGTGCGTGGTGGCCGATGTCAGGGATCTCATCGCCGTAGAGCGAACGCGCGAGTTTAAGGGTCTCTACCACGTATTGGGGGGCTTGATCTCGCCCATGAATGGGATCGGGGCTGAGCAGTTGCGCATCCGCGAACTGGTGGCACGGGTGGCGCGGGAGAAGCCCCAGGAGCTCATTTTTGCCCTCAGCCCCAGTGTAGAGGGGGAGGTCACCATGCATGTGGTTAAAGATTACCTGAAGCCGGTTGCTCCCAACCTGCGCATGACTCGTCTAGCTTTTGGCCTGCCCATGGGATCGGAGTTGGAGTATGCCGACGAGGTTACCCTGGCCCGAGCCTTGGAAGCGCGGCAGGAGCTGTAGCAGCAGGCTGCCGGAAGGACGGGCTGGGGAGCTAGTCGGTGAAGCCCAGGATCCAAACTCTCCTAGATAGGATCAGAGCTGGCAAGGCGTTCCGGGAGGCGGGTGGTGGCGCCAAACACCCTGCCCAAATAGCCGCAAGTAGCTCTCTAGCCCCCCAGCCAAGAGGGGCCTTGCCAAGTTAGCCAGCAGGGATCCCACCTCTAGCCTGGAGGTGCTCTTGGCAAGCTTTAGAGGAACTGATGGCTCTCTGGCTGCAGCACTACCTCATTGGGCACGGCATTGGCCGGCAGGGTGAGGACAAAGCGAATGGCCTCGGCAGCCGTGGCGGGGCTGAGCATTTTGTCCCTTTGCACCTTGAGGCTGATGGGATCCCAAAAGGGCGAGTCGATGCCGCCAAAGTAAAACAGGGTAAAGCGCACCCCAAAGCGCTTTAGCTCATCGGCCATGCACTTGGTAAAGCCGACCACGCCAAATTTGGCAGCACAGTAAGCCGAGGCCATGGCCATGGGGTGGCGACCCAGAATGCCGGGGAAGTTGAGAATATGGCCGGACTTCTGCTCCCGCATGGCGTTGGCCACCAGTTGGCTGGTGTAGAAGCTGCCCTTGAGGTTGACCGCCAGCATCTGCTCCAGGTCAGCGGGGGTAATTTGCGGGGCAGGTTTGAGGATGCCGGCGCCGGCCAGGTTGATTAGCACATCGATCCGCCCGTGCCTCTGCAGCGTTTGGGTCACCAGCGCCTCGACCTGGGCGTAGTCGGTTACATCTGTGGGGATCCCTACTCCAGAAGCAGCCCCGAGGGCTACTGCTTTCTCGGCCAAGGTGGCTAGGGGCCCTTCTCGCCGCGCCGCCAGCACCAGATGGGCTCCGGCCTGGGCCAGGAGAGGCACAAGGGCGCTGCCAATGCCCCCTGTGGCCCCTGTAATGAGAACAACCGCCTGGGACAATGAGGAAGACACGTTACGTTTTTTAAACTCTTCCTCTCATCATACCCAGGGAGTGGCCTTGAGGGACGATCCAGAGAGTTAAACGCGACGCAGCCGCAGTCGTTGCACCCATTCTTCCCCAAAGCGCAGCCAGTCTGCCATTTTTTCTGGACTCACCGGTGGGTCATCCCGCCAAATGACAAGCTGCGGCCCGAATCCCTCCGCACAACAAGGAGGATGCTGCTCCAAGAAGTTGAGGAAACTGGGATGGAAGCGCAGGCGAATCTTAGCCTCATCTTCTCCGCGCAAAAGGTAGCGGCGAGAAAAGTCGGGATGGTTCTCGAAATTGATATCCTGCATGCCAAAAGCTTTAGCAACGTCGTGGAACAAGGGAACTTCTGGGTGCAGCCGAAAATGAGGTAGCCGTAGGTCTTCGCAATAGGCCCAGAAAACAGAAAAGTAATAATTTCTTCCTCTGGAAGCCTTCCAGCTGTAGTCAAAGATGGCGATTTCGGTTCCATCGTTCAGTCGTTTGAACATCGAGTTGTAGAAACGAGCGCCGCCTCGTTGGAATAGCTCAAAGCCAGCCTGAAGCAAGCGGGATCGGATCCCTTCGGGTAGCTCCGCCGAAAACGACATTCCCAACCTCCTGGCTACCCGCTCCAAGGCTTCCCGACGCCTCTTCTCTAGATAGGCGATAAGCGCCAGAGGGCCTAAGAAAAGAAGGACGAGAAAAAGGACAAAAATAATAAGACCTATAACCATCCCATCCAAACCCCCCCTGAGTTTGTAAACTCAGCACCCCCACCCAGAGTACCAGAGCAGGCACAAAAAAGGGATCCCTCCAGCAAGAAGGGATCCCGTTCAAAAGCCTTGGCCGAGAACTAATGGTTTAGATGAGAATCAGGCGTCGAAATAGAGCGCGAACTCGTAGGGGTGAGGCCGCAGGTTAATGGGGTTGATCTCGTTGTCGATCTTGTACTCGATGTAGGTCTCGATGAGATCCTCAGTGAAGACGCCCCCCTCCAACAAGAAGTCGTGATCCTTCTGCAGGCTTTCCAAAGCATCCAGCAGGGATCCGGGCGTGGAGGGGATCTTGGCTAGCTCCTCCGGCTCCAGATCGTAGATGTCTTTGTCGAGAGGCTCGCCGGGGTGGATCTTGTTCTTGATCCCGTCCAAGCCAGCCATCAGCATAGCCGAGAAGGCAAGGTAAGGGTTGCAGGTGGCATCTGGGCAGCGAAACTCCAGCCGCTTGGCCTTGGGGTTTTTGCCCGTTACCGGAATCCGAATGGCTGCGGAGCGGTTGCCCTGCGAGTAGGCCAAGTTTACCGGCGCCTCAAACCCAGGCACCAGGCGCTTGTAGGAGTTGGTGGTGGGGTTGGTGAAAGCCAGAAGGGCTGGTGCATGCTTGAGGAGGCCACCGATGTAGTAGAGAGCTATCTCGCTGAGATCCGCGTAGTTGCCTTCTTGGTAGAAGAGGGGCTGGCCGTCTTTCCAGAGAGACTGGTGCGTGTGCATGCCGCTGCCGTTGTCGTTGAAGAGGGGCTTGGGCATGAACGTCACCGTCTTGCCGTGCTTGCGAGCCACGTTCCGGATCACGTACTTGTAAATCATCATGTAGTCGGCAGAGGTGAGCAGGTCGGCAAAGCGGTAGCCCAGCTCTCCTTGCCCGCCAGTGGCCACCTCGTGGTGGTGCTTTTCGATGGGCACCCCCAACTTGGCCATGGTTAGCAACATCTCGGTGCGGAGGTCTTGGTGGGCATCGGTGGGCGGCACAGGGAAATAGCCTTCTTTGTAGCGCGGCTTGTAGCCCAGGTTGCCCCCTTTCTCCTCCCGGCCTGAGTTCCAGCGGCCCTCGATGGAATCGACGAAGTAGTAGCCGGCGTTCTGAGTTTGGTCAAACCGTACATCTTCAAAGATGAAAAACTCTGCCTCGGGCCCAAAGTAAGCCGTATCGGCAATGCCTGTCGATTGCAGGTAAGCCACAGCCCGCATGGCCAGGCTCCGAGGACAACGGCTGTAGGGCTGGCCGGTGCGGGGTTCAATGATGTTACAGATGAGGCTGAGGGTGGGCACTTGGAAAAAGGGGTCGATCCAGGCCGTTTTGGGGTCTGGCACCATGTACATGTCCGACTCGTTGATGGATTTCCAGCCCCGGATGCTGGAGCCATCAAAGGGCAGCCCTTCGCTAAAAACTTGCTCCGTCAGCATTGAAGAGTGGAAGGAGACATGCTGCCAGGTGCCAAAGAGATCCACAAACTTGAGATCCACCATCTGGATATTGTTGTCGTGGATCATTTGGAGCACTTCTTGTGGGGTGGATGCCATGCCTTTCTCCTAACTTGACTTGGGTTGCGGTTGAAACTAAGACAGGCCGAAAGCGCTCACCCATCCTAGAAAGGCCGACACCAGCTTTTTGTATCTTCTGATACAAGGATGACCTGGTTCCAGCCTTCCCTTCGTCAAAGAGCAGCTCACCGGCAATCCGCGGGAGAACGAAAATGAAACTGACAAGCCCTGGCCTCCTTGAGGCTGCGGAATCGTGTTAAGTTAAAGCGTAGTCATTACGAGTTTGACTTGATAGTCCCGTTGCGGAAGGGGAGATAGAGCAATGACAAACCAAGGTCGGGTTGAGAATGTGGTCATTATTGGCTCGGGCCCTGCTGGGTTGACTGCAGCCATTTACGCTGGGCGCGCCAACCTAAAGCCGGTGGTGTTCGAGGGGTTTCAAGTGGGCGGGATCCCGGGTGGGCAACTGATGACCACCACCGAGGTGGAGAACTTTCCGGGCTTTCCCGAGGGCATCAGCGGTCCCCAACTGATGAAGAACATGCGCGCTCAAGCAGAGCGGTGGGGGGCAGAGCTTTACCCCGAGGATGTTACCTCTGTGGACCTCAGCCAGCGGCCGTTTGTGGTTCGCTCCGAGGAACGGGAAGTGCGCACCCACAGCCTCATCATTGCCACCGGGGCTACGGCCAAGCGCCTGCACCTGCCGGGGGAGGAGATCTACTGGAACCGGGGCATGTCGGCCTGTGCTGTCTGCGATGGGGCCATGCCCATGTTTAGGGGAGTGGAACTGGTGGTGATTGGCGGTGGCGATACCGCCTGTGAGGAGGCCACCTACCTGACCAAGTTTGGATCCCATGTCCATATGCTGGTGCGCAGTGGCAAGATGCGGGCCAGCAAGGCCATGCAAGACCGGGTGCTCAACCACCCCAAGATTACGGTGCACTGGCACACGGAGGCGGTAGAGGTTCTGGGCGACGGCCAGCGCCTGACTGGCGTGAGGGTGCGCAACAACCAGACCGGCGAGCTGCAGGAGATGGCGGTAGGGGGGGTATTCTACGCCATTGGCCACAAACCCAACACGGACTTGTTCAAGGGGCAACTGGAGCTGGATGAAGCTGGCTACATTGTCACCCGCCCTGGTTCTGTAGCCACCAGTGTGGAGGGGGTATTTGCCGCTGGGGACGTGCAAGATCACGAGTTTCGTCAGGCCATCACCGCTGCCGGCACCGGCTGTATGGCGGCCATGCTGGCGGAGCGCTGGCTCTCGGAGCGAGGTCTAGCTCAGGAATATCCCGTTGTCCCGCCGAGCCAGCCGGAACTCGCTTCTGCTATCGAGGTAGAGCCTGCGGGAGGCTCTGCTGTCGAGGAGGCCGGTTTTGAGCAGGAGGTGCAAGAGGACCTCGACTTCAACCAAACTTGCCATGAAGGGGGCTATGCCCTGCGGCGGCTTTACCATGAGAGCAATCGCCTGCTGATGGTCAAGTACACGGCTCCCACCTGTACCCCTTGCCATGCCCTCAAGCCAATCCTGAACAAGGTCATCGAAGAGTTTGCCAACAAGCTGCACGTGGTGGAGATCGATATCGAGAAGGAGCCGGAGATTGCCGAGGCCGGCGGGGTAACCTGTACGCCAACGGTGCAGTTTTTCAAAAACAAGGAGCTGGTGGCCCAGGTGGTGGGCGTCAAGCCCAAGTCCCACTACCGCGAGGTGATCCAGGCCAACTTGTCCGAATCAGCCTAGTCTACCAGCTAGTCGGCAAAGGCACTGGAGTAGGCGGCCTGTAGAGCTGCCAAAGAGACCGACAACACGGGATCCCCTTCTGCAGTAGTCACCACCAAGGGATCCGCTGGCCCGCCCACCTGTCCTAGAAGCTGCCACTGGCGGGGAAGCTGCGACTCTAGGTAGGCTTCCCAAGGAGAGTGCTGGGCTGGATCGACGGAAACGAGGATGCGGCTGGATCCCTCGCCAAAGAGAGCTAGATCCCAACGGGTAGACGGAGAGGGGATCCAGATCTTGGCCCCTCGTCCGCCGCTGAGGCAGGCTTCCGCCAGCGCCACGGCCAGTCCCCCCTCACTGCAGTCGTGGGCGGAGCGCACCCACCCCTGCCGGATGCCGTGGCGGCAGGCTGCTTGCACCTGCCTTTCCAGTTCCAGATCCACCGGCGCGGGCCGGCCTGTAACTTTCTGGTAAATGACCGCCAAGTACTCACTTCCCCCCAGGCTGGCGACGGCCTGGGATCCCAAGAGGTAGATGAGATCCCCTTCTTGCTGCCACCCCTGGCCACAGATGAATTTCAAGTCCGGAATGAGACCCACCATGCCGATGACAGGAGTGGGGTAGATGGCCTGGGATCCCTTCTCGTTGTAGAGGGAGACGTTCCCCCCGGTTACCGGCGTGCCCAGGGTGCGGCAGGCATCCCCAATCCCCCGACAGGCCAGGGTCAACTGCCAGTACACCACCGGATTTTCCGGGTTGCCGAAGTTAAGGTTGTCGGTTACGGCCAAGGGATCTGCCCCCACGCAGGAAAGGTTGCGGGCGGCTTCGGCCACCGCAGCTTTGGCCCCCTCATAGGGATCCAGGTACACCCAGCGACCATTGCCGTCTACGGTGGCGGCAATCGCCTTGCGGGAAGCCTGCAGGGGTGGCACTTCGCCTACGCCAAATTTCTGGGGGCGGATGCGGATGACCGCCGCATCTCCCTGTCCCGGCCAAAGGACGGTGTTGTTTTGCACCTGGTGGTCGTACTGGCGATAGATCCAGGCTTTGCTGGCCAGGGTGGGGCTTGCCAAAAGCTGTAGCAGCACCTGCTCCCACGCCAGCGTTTCCTGGGGTAGGTGGATCCCTTGCCGGTCGCAGGGGGGAAGGGTACTGGGATCCCATTGCCAGGCTGCCTGCACATACTCTGGCGGCTCTGGCAACACGGGACGGACGTATACAGGGGTATCCTCCGCCAAGGCCCGCGCCGGCACTCGCACCACGCAGGATCCCTGGTGCCAGATCTCCACCAGCGGCTCGGCAATGACTTCCCCAACCACGCTGGCCTGCAGGCCCCAGCGGTGGAAGATCTCTATGACCTCTGCTTCCCGGCCTTTCTGCACCACCAGCAGCATCCGCTCTTGGGACTCCGAAAGGAGGTACTCCCAAGCTTCCATGCCGCTTTCTCGGGCCGGCACCCGGTCGAGGTCGAAGCGGATCCCCACCCCTCCCTTGGCCGCCATCTCCGCGGTGGAGCAGGTGATCCCGGCAGCGCCCATGTCCTGCGCAGCCACCACTGCTCCTGTGGCAAAGGCTTCCAGGCAGGCCTCGATGAGACATTTGCCGAGGAAGGGATCCCCCACCTGCACGGCTGGCCGGTCTTGGTGCGCATCTTCTTTCAGCTCGGCGCTGGCAAAGCTGGCCCCGCGGATCCCATCCCGCCCGGTGGTGGCGCCGACATACAAGACAGGGTTGCCCACCCCCCGCGCTGCCGACTTCACCACTGCTGGTGCCTCCAAAAGCCCCAAAGCCATGACGTTGACTAGGGGGTTGCCGCTGTAGCAGGGATCCACGGCCACTTCGCCCCCCACCGTGGGCACCCCCACGCAGTTGCCGTAGTGGGCGATCCCCTCCACCACTCTGGCCATCAAGCGGCGGTTGCGGGGATCCGTCAGCGGCCCAAAGCGCAGGGAGTTCAAGAGCGCAATGGGGCGGGCGCCCAGGGTAAAGATATCGCGTAGGATGCCCCCCACGCCGGTGGCCGCCCCCTGGAAGGGCTCCACGGCTGAAGGGTGGTTGTGGGACTCGATCTTAAAGGCCAGCCAGTCCCCATCCCCCAAGTCCACCACGCCGGCATTTTCCCCTGGCCCTACCACCACCCGCTCGCCCGCAGTGGGAAAGTTTTTCAGCAGAGGGCGAGAGTTCTTATAGCAGCAGTGCTCCGACCACATCACCCCAAACATGGCCAGCTCGGTGGGGTTGGGATCCCGGCCCAGTTGCTGTTGGATCTGTTGATACTCCTGGGAAGAGAGGCCGTGGAGCTTCAGCTCTTCAGGGGTAGGGGGCATAGGCACCAAGGCTAAGTCAACAAAGCGGGCCCCAAAAGGCGGGCCTGGCGTTCTTCCAGTATGTGGCGCAGGCGGGGCCACTGCTGCAGCTCAGGGTCTTGGGCAATAAGCTGCTCTGCCGCCTGGCGAGCCAACTGCAGCACCTCTTGGTCGTCCATGAGGCTGGCCAGGGCAAAGTCGGGCAGCCCCGACTGGCGGGTGCCCATCACCTCCCCCGGCCCCCGGAAGCGCAGATCCATCTCGGCAATGAAAAAGCCATCGTGGGACTGCTCCAGGACTTTGAGGCGGCGCAGGGCCTCTTCGCTTTCGGAGGAGGTCATGAGGATGCAATAGGCCTGGTCGGAGCCCCGTCCTACCCGTCCCCGCAGTTGGTGGAGCTGGGAGAGGCCAAAGCGCTCGGCATGCTCTACCAGCATCACCGAGGCGTTGGGCACATCCACGCCCACCTCCACCACCGTGGTGGAAACAAGAATATCCAGCTCCCGCTGGCGAAAGGCCTCGATAACCGCCTCCTTCTCGCTGCTGCTCAGGCGCCCGTGCAGCAGGCCCACCCGGAACTGGGGGAAGACTTTCTCCTGCAGGCGCTGGTGCTCTTCAATGGCCGACTTGAGATCCAGCTTCTCCGACTCCTCAATCAAAGGCAGCACCACGTAGGCCTGCCGCCCCTGGGCAATTTCCCGCTCGATAAGCCGCACCACCTGCAGGCGATCCCCCGGTCGAGCTACCACCGTATGCACCGGCTTGCGCCCCGGGGGCAACTCGTCAATCTGGGTTACGTCCAGATCCCCGTGCAGGGCCAGGGTAAGGGTGCGGGGGATGGGGGTGGCCGTCATGGTCAGGACATCGGGGTGATCCCCTTTCTGTTGCAGGGCAGCCCGCTGCTCTACCCCAAAACGGTGCTGCTCGTCGATGACCACCAAGCCCAGGTTGCGAAACTGCACCGCCGGCTGGATGAGGGCATGGGTGCCGACTACCAGGGGCAGCTCCCCGGTTTGCAACTGCCGCAGGATCTCGCGCCGCTTGGCGGGGGGTGTGGAGCCAGTCAAGAGTTCAACGGGCACTTGCAGTTGGCTGAGCCACTCCACCAGCTTGCGGTAGTGTTGCTCGGCCAGGACTTCGGTGGGAGCCATGAGGGCCGCCTGCCAGCCGGATTGAATGGCTGCCAGCAAGGCCGCCACCGCCACCACCGTTTTGCCGGATCCCACATCCCCCTGTAGCAGGCGGTTCATGGGCAAGGGATCCCGCAGATCCGCCAGGATCTCATCGATGGCCCGCTGCTGGCCCGCAGTAAGCTGGAAGGGCAGGATCTGGTAGAAGCGATCCAAGAGCTCCCCTCTGGCGGGCTGGTAGCGAGGTACAGCCTGAGCTTGGGCGCGGTAGCGCTGCCGCCGCTGCAAGAGGCTAAGTTGCAGATAGAAAAACTCGTCGAACACCAGCCGCCGCCGGGCTTGGGCCAGCAGCTCTCGCGTTTCAGGAAAGTGAATCTGCTGCAGGGCAAGGGGCAAGTCCAAAAGCTGCAACTGCCGCTTCAGGTTCTCTGGCAAGGGATCCTCCACCAAGGCGGCTGCCGGCAGGGCAAGCTGGACGGCCTTGCGCACCAGATCGGCGGGGATCCCTTCTGAGAGCGGGTAAACGGGCAGGATCTTGCCCAGCTTGTCCGGATCCTCGCCCTCTCCCCCCAGCACCTCCAGTTGCGGGTTATCCAGCGTCAGGCCAAAGCGGCCTTTCTTCACCAAGCCACTGGCCGCCACCACTGCTCCCTTGGGGTATTGCCGCTCTAGGGCTGCCTGCCAACTGCGCTGGGCAAATTGCCGCCCGCTGTAGAAGCGGCTGAGGGTGACTATGCCGCTTTTGTCGGCAATCTTGAGGTTCAAGATGGTCAGCAAGGGGTTCTTGGGGCTGGTGAAGCAGCTGCAGCTTTTCACCGTCCCCACCAGGGTGACCGTCTCCCCCACCTTGGCCTGGCGAATGGGCACCCGGCGAGAATAGTCCAGGTGATCCCGTGGGAAGTAGTAGAGGGCATCGCGCACAGTATGCAGGCCCAGTTGCGCCAGCTTCTCCGCTGACTTGGGGCCAATGCCTTTGAGAAATTGCAGAGGCTGCTCCAAGCTGAGGCCCTTGGGCGGGGGCAAAGCAGGGCTGGGTGGGGCGGAGTGGGCTTGTTCTTGCTGCCGCCGGAGACGCTCCAGCCAGCGACGGGTTTCTGCCACCAGGTGCTGCCGCTCCGACAGCTCTAGCTGGGGGTAGAGGCGATAGCGGGATCCCAGTTCCCGCCAGCGCCGTCGCTCTTCCCCATCCAGCTTCCAGACAGGGGGGGGATCCTGTGCAAACACGCTCTGCAGAAATTGGGAGAAGGTCTGCTCTCGCCCTCGCAGGTCGGTAAACCCCACCTCTGCTTCTAGGGAAAGGGCGCGCTGAACTCGCTGGAGATCCACCTGGCTCAAGTTGCTTCCGGGCTGGCTACCGGCAGTGTCTCTTATCCAACTTTAGCCAATAGCAACACTCACCCGTTTGACCACTAAATAAGGACCTACCCAGGGGTAGGTCCTGCAGAGCAGCCTTTTGCTGAAAACTAGCTGCGAGCCAGGGCGGATCCCAGGAGCACGGCCATCACTGCCGGCACTAGGGCAATGGCCAGGATAGTGAAAACCTGTGCGTCGGTCATAGCCAACTCCCTAAAACCCTGCCCCCCACTTTACCTTGGCCGGCGGCCAGACCCAGGGCCGAAAAACATTCTTTACAAAGCCTCCTCTGGCCCCTGGGGATCCCCTGGCCTAGCCCCCCTGTGTTACGATGTTGCTCCGTAGGACTGTTGCGACGGCAGGGCGCTGCTGGGCTTTTTTTGTCGGCAACGTTTGCTTTTGGCGTCACCATGGTAGCCGCTCCCCAAAGCTTGACCACCCCCCGGGACAACCTGGCCATCTTGGCGGAAACGGATCCCCTCGTTTACCGCCTGATTCAGCAGGAGCTGAACCGGCAGCGGGATCACCTGGAGATGATTGCCAGCGAGAACTTCACCTCGCCGGCTGTCCTGGCGGCCCAGGGATCGGTGCTCACCAACAAGTATGCGGAGGGGCTGCCCGGCAAGCGCTACTACGGTGGCTGCGAGTTTATCGACGAGATCGAACAACTGGCCATCGACCGCGCCAAGCAACTGTTTGGAGCAGCCCACGCCAATGTGCAGCCACACTCCGGCGCCCAGGCCAACTTTGCCGTTTTCCTGGCCCTGCTGCAGCCGGGAGACACGATCATGGGTATGGATCTCGCCCATGGTGGCCACCTTACCCATGGCTCGCCAGTCAATGTCTCCGGCAAGTGGTTCCGCGTGGTGCACTATGGGGTGGATCCCAAGACGGAGCGAATCGATTTTGACCAGGTGCGGGATCTGGCCCTGCAGCACCGGCCCAAGCTCATCATCTGCGGCTATTCGGCCTATCCTCGGGTCATTGACTTTGCCGCTTTCCGTGCTATTGCCGACGAGGTGGGGGCCTATCTGATGGCCGATATCGCCCACATTGCCGGCCTGGTGGCCACTGGGCACCACCCTAACCCCGTGCCCATCTGCGATGTGGTAACTACCACTACCCACAAGACACTGCGGGGGCCACGCGGGGGCCTGATTCTCACCCGCGACCCGGAACTGGGCAAAAAGCTGGACAAGGCGGTGTTCCCCGGCAGCCAGGGTGGGCCGCTAGAGCATGTCATTGCCGGCAAGGCGGTGGCCTTTGGGGAAGCGCTGCAGCCCAGCTTTGTCCAGTACTCAGCCCAGGTAATCGCCAATGCCCAGGCGCTGGCGGCGACTCTGCAGCGGCGTGGCATCCGCTTGGTTTCGGGGGGCACCGACAACCACCTGATGTTGTTGGACCTGCGCTCGGTCTCGGCGGTGCTGGAGAAAAACGGGGCGGCGGATCCCGTGATGACGGGCAAGCGGGCGGATCGCCTGATGGACGAGATCCACATCACCGCCAACAAAAACGCCATCCCCTTCGATCCGCAGCCGCCCCTTGTGGCCAGCGGCCTGCGTCTGGGATCCCCGGCCTTGACCACCCGCGGCCTAGGGCCGGCAGAATTCGAGGAAATCGGGGAGATCATTGCCGATTGCCTGTTCCGACCGGAGGATCCAGGCGTTCTTGAAGACTGTCGTCAGCGGGTTGCTCAGCTCTGCCGCCGTTTTCCGCTCTACCCTCACTTGGGATAACCGCCATCCTCGCTACGGCCTGCCATGCCCTACTTGGTTGCCTTTCTCGCTGCTGCCTGTGTGGTCTTGTGGGCAACCCCGGTGGTGAAGGCGGTCGGGATCCGCAGCGGCCAGTTGGATTTTCCTGACGAGCGTAAGATCCACCGGAAGCCGATGGTGCGCCTGGGGGGGGACTCCAGCTTTTT
>NZ_JANSHU010000009.1:0-50424 GCF_047461755.1 Synechococcus sp. R65.1
GGATCCACCTATGCCTGTCACCAACCTCGAGGAACTGGAAGCTCTGATCCAACAGGTAAAAGCTGCCCAGGCTGAGTATGCCACCTTCACCCAGGAACAGGTGGATCGGATCTTTCACAAAGCTGCCCTGGCCGCCAACAACGAACGGATCCCGCTGGCCAAGCTGGCCGTGGAAGAGACCGGCATGGGGATTGTGGAAGACAAGGTAATCAAAAATCACTTTGCCTCTGAATACATTTACAACAAATACAAACACGAGAAAACCTGCGGCGTCATCGAGCGGGACGAGAGCTTTGGCTACGAGCGCATTGCTGAGCCGGTGGGGCTTTTGGCAGGTATTGTGCCAGTAACCAACCCCACGTCGACAACAATTTTCAAAGCCCTCATCACTCTAAAAACCCGCAACGCCATCATCTTTGCGCCTCACCCCCGTGCCAAGCGATGCACGGCTGCTGCAGCCAAAGTGGTCAAAGAGGCGGCTGAGGCGGCAGGCGCGCCGGTGGGGTTGATTGGCTGGATTGACGAGCCCACGATTGAGCTCTCCCAGGCTTTGATGCAGCATCCTGAGGTGAAGCTGATCCTGGCCACCGGCGGCCCCGCCCTAGTCAAGGCGGCCTATTCCTCCGGCCACCCCTCGCTGGGTGTGGGGGCAGGCAATACCCCGGCAGTGATCGATGCCAGCGCCGACATCCCCACAGCCGTCAGCTCGATTATCTTGAGCAAGACCTTCGACAACGGCATGATCTGCGCCTCAGAACAGGCGGTGATCGTGGTGGATGCTGTTTACGAGCAGGTCAAGGCCGAATTCCGCCAGCGGGGGGCCTACTTTTTGGATCCGGAACAAACGCAAGCGGTGCGCTGCCTCCTCCTCAAAGACGGCCGCCTCAATCCGGCTATTGTCGGCCAATCGGTGCAGACCATTGCCGCTCTGGCCGGGATCCAAGTACCCGAAGGCACGAAGCTCCTGATTGGAGAAGTGGACAAGGTGGGGCCTGAGGAGCCGTTCTCCTACGAAAAATTGGCCCCTGTTTTGGCCCTCTACCGCGCCAAGGATTTCCACAGCGCTGTCGATATTGCCGTCCAAGTGGTCAATTTCGGTGGGCGGGGTCACACCTCTGTTTTGTATACCGATCCCGCCAATCGGGACGATATTGCCTACTTTGAAAATGCCCTACAAACAGCGCGGGTGCTGATCAACACCCCCTCTTCCCAGGGAGCAATTGGGGATCTCTACAACTTCAGGCTGGATCCCTCGTTAACGTTGGGCTGTGGCACTTGGGGGGGCAATTCGGTCTCGGACAATGTGGGGCCGCGCCACCTGCTCAACATTAAAACGGTGGCCTACCGGCGGGAAAATATGCTCTGGTTTCGGGTGCCGCCCAAGATCTACTTCAAGCCGGGATGTCTACCGGTGGCGCTGCGGGAGTTGGCCGGCAAAAAACGGGCTTTTTTGGTTACCGATAGGCCCCTCTTCGAGCTGGGCGTGCTGCAGGCGGTTACCCGGGTTTTGGACGAACTGCAGATCAAGTGGGATGTCTACCACGACGTGGAGCCGGATCCCACCCTCAGCAACGTCAACCGCGGCCTGGAGCAGTTGCGCCAATTCCAGCCGGATGTGATCATCGCCGTGGGGGGCGGATCCCCGATGGACGCGGCCAAGGTGATGTGGCTGATGTACGAGCAGCCGCAGGTGGAGTTTGAAGGCCTGGCCACGCGCTTTATGGACATCCGCAAGCGGGTCTACGAGCTGCCGCCGCTGGGGCAAAAAGCCCAACTGGTCTGCATCCCCACCACTTCCGGGACGGGATCCGAGGTGACGCCCTTTGCCGTAGTCACCGACGACCGGGTGGGGATCAAGTACCCACTGGCCGACTACGCCCTCACCCCCAGCATGGCCATCGTGGATCCGGATCTCACTTTGAAGATGCCCAAGAAGCTAACCGCCTACGGCGGCCTCGATGCCCTTACCCATGCCCTGGAAGCCTATGTCTCGGTGATGGCCAGCGAGTTTACCGACGGGCTGGCGCTGCAGGCCATCAAGCTCCTGATGACCTACCTGCCGCGGGCCTACGAGAAGGGCGCCGAGGATCCCGAAGCGCGGG
Source organism: Synechococcus sp. R65.1 (assembly GCF_047461755.1). Classification (NCBI taxonomy): domain Bacteria; kingdom Bacillati; phylum Cyanobacteriota; class Cyanophyceae; order Synechococcales; family Synechococcaceae; genus Synechococcus; species Synechococcus sp. R65.1. The sequence goes on from NZ_JANSHU010000009.1 coordinate 2,103, forward strand.
AAAAAGTCCACTACGCTGCCACCATTGCCGGCATGGCCTTTGCCAACGCCTTTTTGGGGGTGTGCCACTCCTTGGCCCACAAGCTGGGATCCACCTTCCACCTGCCCCACGGCCTGGCCAACGCTTTGATGATTACCCACGTCATCCGCTACAACGCCACCGACGCTCCCTTCAAGCAGGCCATCTTTCCCCAATACCGCTACCCCAACGCCAAGCACCGCTATGCCGAGATTGCCGATTACCTGCAGTTGGGCGGGGCCAATGACGATGAAAAGGTCATGCGCCTCATTGAGGCTATCGAGGAGCTCAAGCGGAAGCTGGGGATCCCGGCCAGCATTCGCGAGGCCCTCAGCGAGAGCGAGCAGGCGTTCTACGACCGTCTGGAAGCGATGGCGGAGCAGGCTTTTGACGACCAATGCACCGGCGCCAACCCCCGCTACCCCCTCATCCAGGACATGAAGGAGCTGTACATCTTGGCCTATCGGGGCTGCCGGGTAGAGGCTGCCCTCTACCACCAGCCGGAGCCGGCTCTGGCCTAAGAGCCGCCTTTCTGCTCCCAGCCAAAACGTGACCCCCACCCTGGCAACGGCTATGGCTACGCTGCACCGCCCCGATCCCAGCCTCGACATCTGGAAGGCCAGATCCCACCCCTTAGCTCCCATTTTTCTGCCCCGCTCGGTGGCCGTGGTGGGGGCGACAGAGCGCGAGGGCAGTGTTGGGCGCACGGTGCTGTGGAACCTCATTAGCCATCCCTTTGGCGGCACGGTCTACCCGGTCAACCCCAAGCGGCACCAGGTGTTGGGCATCCGGGCCTACGAGCGGCTTTCCGCCTTGCCCGAGCCGGTGGATCTGGCCATCATCGCCATCCCGGCAGCCGGGGTGCCGGCGGTTATCCAAGAATGCGTCGAGGCCGGAGTCAAGGGGGCCATTGTCCTCTCGGCAGGCTTTAAGGAAATCGGCCCGGAGGGGTTGGCCCTGGAAAAGACCATCCAACAGGCCGCCCGCGGCAAGTTGCGCCTAATTGGCCCCAACTGCCTGGGGATCCAAAACCCCCACACTGGCTTGAATGCCACCTTTGCCGCCCAGATGGCCCGACCCGGCAACGTGGGGTTTATCAGCCAAAGCGGGGCCCTCTGCACTTCAATCCTGGACTGGAGCCTGCGGGAAAATGTGGGCTTTAGCGCCTTCATCTCCCTGGGATCCATGCTGGATGTGGGCTGGGGGGATCTGATCGACTACCTGGGCGAGGATCCCCATACCCACAGCATTGTCCTCTACATGGAATCCATTGGAGATGCCCGCTCCTTCCTATCGGCAGCCCGCGAGGTGGCGCTGAGCAAGCCCATCATCGTCATCAAGGCAGGGCGCACCCAGGCAGCAGCCCAGGCAGCAGCCTCCCACACGGGATCCCTCACCGGCAGCGACGCGGTTTTGGATGCGGCCTTTCGCCGTTGTGGTGTGCTGCGGGTGGATCGCATTGAAGATCTCTTCGACATGGCGGAGGTGCTGGCCAAACAGCCTCGTCCCCAAGGGCCCCACCTCACCATCCTCACCAATGCCGGCGGGCCGGGGGTGCTGGCCACTGACGCCCTCATCCGCGCCGGCGGATCCCTGGCCCAGCTTTCTCCCCAAACCCTGGAGCAGCTCAACCAGATCCTGCCGCCCCACTGGAGCCACGGCAACCCCATCGATATCCTGGGCGATGCCGGCCCGGAGCGCTTTGCCCAGGCGCTGGAAGTGGTGCTGCGGGATCCCGCTAGCCAGGGCTGTTTGGTAATCCTCACCCCCCAAGCCATGACGGATCCCACGGCCACGGCTGAGAAAGTGGTGGAGACCTGGCGGCGCAGCGGATCCCGCCAACCCATCCTGGCCAGTTGGATGGGGGGAGCCCTGGTGGATGCCGGCGAGCAGATCCTCAACCAGGCCGGGATCCCCACCTACCGCTACCCCGACCAGGCGGCGCGGGTGTTTAGCTACTTGTGGCGCTTTAGCGACAACCTCAAGGCCCTCTACGAAACTCCCACTTTGCCCCCTGCAAGAGCGGTCGAGCGGGATAGGGTGCACCAAATCCTCAGCCAAGCCCGGCAGCAAGGTCGCACGCTCTTAACCGAGGTCGAGTCCAAGGAGATCCTAGCCGCCTACGGGATCCCGGTGGTGCCCACGCGGGTGGCAGCAAGTTCGGAAGCGGCGGTGGAAGCTGCTGAGGCCATAGGCTACCCGGTGGTGCTGAAGCTTTACTCCCACACCCTCACCCACAAAAGCGACGTAGGCGGCGTGCAGCTCAACCTGCCCGATGCCGAAGCCGTGCGGCGGGCCTACCAGCAGATCCAGACTAATGTTGCCGAAAAAGCCGGATCCCAGCACTTTCAAGGGGTGACGGTGCAGCCCATGGTTCCCACCAACGGCTACGAGCTGATCCTGGGCAGCAGCGAGGATCCCCAGTTTGGGCCGGTGTTGCTGTTTGGCAGCGGTGGCCAACTGGTGGAGGTGTTCCGGGATCGCGCCATTGGCCTTCCCCCCCTCAACACCACCTTGGCGCGGCGCTTGATGGAGAATACCCTCATCTACAAGGCCCTCAAAGGGGTGCGGGGACGCCGAGCCGTGGATCTGGAGGCCCTGGAGCAGCTCTTGGTGCGCTTTAGCCAACTGGTGGCCGAGCAGCGGGAGATCAAAGAGATCGACATCAACCCGCTGCTGGTCTCTGGCGAGAAACTGCTGGCTTTGGATGCCCGCGTCATTTTGCGAACCGAGCAGGATCCCCAGGTGCCCTTGGCCATCCGCCCCTATCCCACCCAGTACATCTGGAGCTTCCGGGACGGCATCACCATTCGCCCCATTCGCCCTGAAGACGAGCCTTTGGTGATCGATTTTCACCGCCACGTCTCCGATTACAGCGTCTATCTGCGCTACTTCCACCCGATCAAATACAGCGCCCGCATCGCCCACGAGCGCCTTACCCGCATTTGCTTTAACGATTACGACCGCGAGATTGCCTTAGTAGCAGAAAAACAGGAGCCAGAGGCCAATCGCGTCAGCGGGACGAAGTCCTTAATCCTCGGCATCAGCCGCCTCTCCAGAAAACATGGCTTTCCCCAAGAAGCAGAGTTTGCCCTCTTGGTGGCGGATCCCTACCAAAGACAGGGGATCGGCACGGAGCTCTTGACCCGCCTCATTCAGGTGGCCCGCTGCGAAGGGATCCAGCGCCTGGCCGGCGAGGTGCTCAGCGAAAACGAGGGCATGCGCCGCCTGTGTAGGCGCTTGGGGTTCCAGTTGCTCCCCTCCCCAGAGGATCCCGGCCTCCTCAGGGCCACGTTGGATCTTGCTGCCGATGCAGCCCTCCCCACGCCCTGCCTAGGGAGCCCTGGCTCTAAAAACGGTTTACCGACCGGCTTACCGTAGAATAGATCCCTGACGCCCAACCTTCCCGCGCCTTTGGGGAGAGGGGTTGGGGGTGAGAAGCTTTTGGGGATGGCTGTGAACAGATTACCCATCGCGGTGGGCTGGTCGGCGAGAGTGGGGCGGTGGCTGGGGCTGGGATCCCTGCTCCTGGGACTTCTGCTGGGGCTGGGTGGCTGCGGCGGCGGGGCGGGATCCCAGGGGGAAGTGAGGATTCTGCTAGCTTCTTTTGCAGTGACCCGCGATGCCTACCGGCAGATCATCCCTGCCTTTGAGGCCCACTGGCTGGCCCAGACTGGACAACGGGTGCGTGTAGAAAGCAGCTACGCTGGCTCGGCAACGCAAGCGCGGGCGGTCATCGAGGGGCTGGATGCCGACGTAGTGGCCCTGGCCCTGGGCCTGGATGTGGAGCGCATTGTGGCTGCCGGCCTGATTCGGCCGGGTTGGGAAAGTCGCACACCCAACCAAGGGATCGTCACCCGTTCAGTGGTGGTGATGGTAACGCGGGAGGGCAACCCCCACGATATCCGCTCCTGGACGGATCTGGCTCGGCCCGGCTTGCAGGTGGTTACTGCCAACCCCAAAACCTCAGGGGGTGCCCGCTGGAACTTTTTGGCCCTCTGGAGCGCTGTCCCTGAGCCGCAGGCCCTAGCCTTCACTACTCAGGTCTACAAAAACGTCCGCGTCCTGCCGCGGGACTCGCGGGAGGCTACGGATGTCTTTTTCCAAAAAGGGCAGGGGGATGCCCTGCTCACCTACGAACATGAGGTGATCCTGGCGGGCTTGCGCGGCCAGCCCTTGCCCTACGTGGTGCCGGATCCCAACATTTCCATCGACAACCCGGTGGCGGTGGTGGATGCCAACGTAGACCGCAAGGGCACCCGCGCCGTGGCCGAAGCCTTTGTGGACTATCTCTTTACGCCCGAGGCGCAGCGGGCCTTTGCCGAGGCGGGTTTTCGGCCGGTGGAGCCCACGGTGGCGCAAGAGTTTGCCTGGCGTTACCCTCCTGTTGAGAAACTGGTAACCGTTGCCGACCTAGGCGGCTGGGAGACAATCCAAAACCGCTTCTTTGCCGATGGAGCTTTGTTTGACCGCATTCAAGCCGAGTTGTAGGGAGGCTCCCTTGTTTTGGATTCCCATTCAAGTTATTCTGGGAGCTGTATCAACGGTTTGTTGACAGGTTTACCGTAGATTAGGTGGGCGTTTAACTTCCCTCAACCTTTTGAGAAGACTCAGCCGGCAACCAATCCAGCAACTGCTCAGGCAAACCACTAGCTAGGCAGAGCCTATGGGCATCACCATTGCAGGGGTATCGAAGCGTTTCGGCGAGTTTCAGGCGCTCTACCCTACCGATCTCACCATCCCCACGGGATCCCTAGTGGCTTTGTTGGGGCCGTCGGGTTCTGGCAAATCTACCCTGCTGCGCCTGATTGCCGGCCTGGAGAAGCCAGACACGGGGCGGATTTTCCTCACCGGGCGGGATGCCACCCACGCCAGCGTCCAGGAGCGCAACGTCGGCTTTGTCTTCCAGCACTACGCCCTGTTTAAGCACATGACGGTGCGGCAGAACATTGCCTTTGGCCTGGAGATCCGCAGGCTGCCAAGAGCTGAAATTCGGGCACGGGTGGACGAGCTGCTGGAGCTGGTGCAACTGTCGGGGTTTGGGGATCACTACCCCTCCCAGCTTTCGGGCGGCCAGCGGCAGCGGGTGGCCCTGGCCCGTGCTCTGGCGGTGGAGCCGCAGGTGTTGCTTTTGGATGAGCCCTTCGGAGCCCTGGATGCCAGGGTGCGCAAGGAGCTGCGCCAGTGGCTGCGGCGCCTACACGACGAGGTGCATGTCACCACCGTCCTGGTTACCCACGACCAAGAAGAGGCTATGGAGGTGGCCGACCAAATTGTGGTCATGAACCAGGGGCGGATCGAACAGGTGGGATCCCCTGCCGAGATCTACGACCATCCGGCCACCCCCTTTGTCATGAGCTTTATTGGCCCGGTCAACGAGCTCTCGCCCCGCTCCGTATTATCCTGCCAGCTCCCTGAAGCGCAGGCCGGCCCGCATCGGCTTTTCTTGCGCCCCCATGATGTCCAAATCGAGCTCAGCCCCACCAGCAGCGGTGTCTCGGCTTGGGTCAAAGAGATCATCCACCTAGGGCGGGAGATCCAGGCGGAGCTGGTCTTGAGCGATGGCGGATCCCTTTGGGCCCACCTTAGCCGCGAGCAATACGCCAGCCAGCCCCTGCACATAGGGCAGCAGGTTTACGTGCGCCCCAGGGTAATCAAAGCCTTCCCCATCAAGAAAACGGAAATGACAGCCATGGCGGTGGGAGCTTAGGGAACCTTGCTGCAGGCGGTGTTTCCAGTGTCTTGGCCCTGGTGGCTGACCCTAGGCTATCTCTTCCTGATGCTGGTCTTGCCACTAGCTGCCTTGGTTGCCAAGGCCAGCACCTTGGGCTGGGCAGAGTTTTGGCGGATTGCCACCGATCCCCTGGCCCTCTCTGCCTATGAGGTTACTTTTGTAACCGCCTTGCTGGCGGCCTTAGTGAACGGTGTGATGGGCACTCTGACCGCCTGGGTGTTGGTGCGCTACGCCTTCCCTGGGAAAAAGCTCCTCGAGGGGTTGATTGATCTGCCCTTTGCCCTGCCCACGGCTGTGGCCGGCCTCACGCTGGCGACCGTCTACAGCAGCAACGGCTGGATAGGATCCCTGCTGGCTCCCTTGGGAATCCGCATTGCCTTTACCCGCTGGGGGGTGGGGGTAGCAATGCTGTTTATCTCTTTTCCCTTTGTGGTGCGGACCGTGCAGCCGGTGCTGCAGGAACTGGAGCCGGATGTGGAGGAAGCTGCCTGGAGCTTGGGCGCCTCCCGCTGGCAGACCTTTTGCCGAGTGGTACTACCGCAAATTCTGCCGTCTATCCTAACAGGGGTGGCTCTGGGGTTTTCTCGCGCTGTCGGTGAGTATGGCTCCATCGTCATTATTGCCGCCAGCATTCCCTTCCAGGATTTGATTGCGGCGGTGCTGGTCATCCAAAGACTGGAACAGTACGACTACGCCGGCGCCACGGTGATTGGGACGGTGATGCTGGTGATCTCCTTCCTGTCGCTGGCGGTGATTAACCTTCTGCAAGGCTGGGCAAGTCGCCATGAGACCTAAGGGAGTTGCCGAGGTTCAAGGGAAGCCACCCGCCAACCCTTGGCTGGCTGGCCTGCTGATTGGGATCGTCTTGCTCTATGTGGGGCTGCTCATCGGGATCCCCCTGGTGAATGTCTTCTACCAGGCGTTGCGGGAAGGGATCCCCAGTTTTTTTCAGCACCTGGGGGAGCGAGAGTTTCTCAGCGCAGCCCGCTTGACTTTGCTAACTGCCCTGGTTGTCGTGCCTCTCAATACTCTTTTTGGCCTCTGCGCTGCCATAGCGCTAGCACGCCGCCGCTTTCCAGGGCGGGCCTTGCTGCTTAGCCTCATTGACCTGCCCTTTTCCATTTCGCCGGTAGTAGCCGGCCTGATGCTGGTGCTGATCTTTGGCCGTCAAGGTTGGCTGGGATCCTGGAACCTGCGGGTCATTTTTGCGTTTCCAGGCATTGTGCTGGCCACGGCTTTCATCACCTTGCCCTTTGTGGTGCGGGAAGTATTGCCGGTGCTGGAAGAGGCCGGCACCGAGGAAGAAGAAGCCGCCAAAACTCTGGGGGCCAATTCCTGGCAGATCTTCTGGCGGATTACCCTGCCCAACATCCGCTGGGGCCTCTTGTATGGAGTCATCCTCACCAATGCCCGCGCCATGGGGGAGTTTGGCGCTGTGGCGGTGGTCTCGGGCAACATCGTTGGGCGCACCCAAACCCTGCCTCTGTTTGTGGAAGATGCCTATCGCAGCTATGCCACAGGATCAGCCTATGCAGCCGCGGTGGTGCTTTCTTTGCTGGCGGTGGTGACCCTAGTGGCCAGGGAGCTGCTGGAGCGGGGATCCCCTTCCCGCCGCATCTTTTAGGTTCCCTCTCTCTCTAGGGAGAAAGGTCGGGGGTGAGGAGCTCCGGCAGCGGTACCCCAGTTCCCCCCAGGCCGCAGTAGCCGCGCGGGTTTTTGGCGAGGTACTGCTGGTGGTAGTCTTCGGCGTAGTAGAACTCTGGAGCCTCCAGGATCTCAGTGGTGATGGGGCCGTAGCCGTGGGCGCTCAGGACTTGCTGGTAGAGGTCGCGGGTTTTTTCCGCCAGCTCCCGCTGGGTCTGGGAATAGACGTAGATGCCGGAGCGATACTGAGTGCCCACATCATTGCCCTGGCGCATCCCCTGGGTGGGATCGTGGTTTTCCCAAAACACTTTCAAGAGCTGGAGGTAGCTAATCTGGCTGGGATCGTAAACCACCCGCACCACCTCGTTGTGGCCAGTCAAGCCGGTGCAGACCTCTTCATAGGTGGGGTTGGGAGTATACCCGCCCGCATAGCCCACTGCAGTGGTATACACCCCAGGCAACTGCCAAAACCTGCGCTCCGCTCCCCAGAAGCAGCCCATGCCAAACATGGCTAGCTCCATCCCCTCGGGAAAAGGGGGCTTCAGGGGCGTGCCCTTGACGTAGTGCCGGTTAACGATTGCCATTGGCTCGGAGCGGCCCGGCAAAGCCTCCTCCGGGGTAGGCAGGGTCAGTTTCTTGCTCAGTTTGCCGAAACCAAAGAGCGCCATGGCGGCAGCCCGATACATTCGTTAACGTCTACCAGCCTAGCGTAGATAGCCGCTGTTGTCTCAAGGGAGCGGCTTAGGGACTTTAGACTGCCAGCTCCACAACCACAGGGGCATGGTCGCTGGGCTTTTCTGCCCGCCGCGGCTCGACGTCGATCCAGCAAGCCGTAGCTTTGTCCTGAAGCAAGGGGGAAAGGTAGAGGTGGTCAATGCGCCAGCCCCGATTCTTCTGGAACCCCCCGGCCCGGTAGTCCCACCAGCTAAAATGCCCAGGGTCCGGGTTAAACTTGCGAAAGGCATCCTCAAAGCCCAAAGCCAGGATCTTCTGCAGGGCCTGCCGCTCCGGCTCAGAGGCCATGATTTCTCCGGCTTTGCCGGGATCATAGATATCCCGATCTTCCAGGGCGATGTTGAAGTCGCCACAGAGAAGAATAGGCTGCCCTTGGTCGAGGGCCACCTGGAGGTAGTCTTTCAGGCAGGCCAGCCAGCGCAACTTGTAGGCGTACTTGTCAGATCCCACCGCCTCGCCGTTAGGCACGTAGAGGTTGAGGATGCGGATGCCGCGGTAGAGGCCGCCGATAAGCCGCTTTTGCTCATCCAGCTCTGCGGCTGCCGGCAGCAGGGCAGCAAAGCCCCGCTCCACCTTTTCCGGCACCTCCCGGCTGACGAGGGCAACGCCGTTGTAGGCTTTCTGCCCGTACACCTCCACATGAAAGCCCCGCTCCTCGAAGGGGGCACGGGGAAACTCCGCATCCGCCACCTTGGTCTCCTGCAGGCAGAGCACATCCAGGGATCCCTGCTTGTCCAGCCAGGCCAAAACCTGGGGCAGGCGGCTGCGGATGGAGTTGACATTCCAGGTGGCTACTTGCATCCCAGAAGGTTCTCTCAAGCCACAAGCTTAGCTAGGCCCAGGGGGCGGATCCCTTGCGGCGAAACCTCGACCCGGTAGGGCAGCACCTCAACTCCCGCCTGCAGGGCCTGGTGAAACAGACGGGCATAGCGAGGATCCCGTTCTGCTCCGGGGGCAAACTCGGTGCAGTCGGCGCGGTTAATCCAATACAGCAGCAGAGCCCGCTGACCCTGTCGGCGGATCTCCATCAAGTCTTCCAGGTGTTTTTGACCGCGAGTCGTCACGGTATCGGGAAAAAGGGCACAGGAGCCAACAGCCCAGGTTGTATTTTTAACCTCCAGGTAGGCACAGCCGCCCGGCCCCTCCAAAAGAAAGTCCATCCTGCTTTTGCCCCAGACCACTTCCCGCCGCCAGCGGGAAAACTGAGCCAGTTGGGGGAACCAGCCCTGCTGCAGCCCCCATTCCACTAGGCGATTGGGTAGGCCAGTGTTGATCCCTACCCACACCTCCCCCACTTGGATCATCTCCCAGGTGTAGGCCAGCTTGCGCCTGGGATCGGGGTGATAGGAGAGGCAAACGGGTGCCCCCACCTGGCAAACTCCCGTCATCGGGCCGGTGTTGGGGCAGTGGGCAGTTACCTGTTGCCCATTTTCCAGCTCCACCTCGGCAAAGAAGCGCTTGCAGCGGCCGCGCAACACGCCTTTGAGTAGGGGAATGGGGAAACGATAGGGTGGCGGGCCCTCCTGCCCAGGCATCTGCAAGTGCCCTCCAGCTAAGTATTTTTTCTTTAGGATTTTGGAAGTCTTCCAGGGGGGAGCGATCTTCTACGCTAGGGTAATGGCGTAAGCTAGGGCTCTCATGGGCCGATGCCTTGCTCCCCTGATTTTAATATCCTACCTTCTCTATCCCTTGGCCAAAACTTGGAGAAGACAACTCGAATGTTGCGTCTTGACCCTGACCCTGGCTTTCAGCTTCCGGAGCCTTTTCAGGACAACCGCGGGCGCGTAGCCATCTTTATTGACGGGGCCAACCTCTTCTACGCTGCCCTGCAGATGGGCATTGAGATTGACTACACCCGCCTCCTGAAGACGCTCACCGGCCGTTCTCCCCTTCTGCGCTCCTTTTTCTACACCGGCGTCGACCGCAACAACGAAAAGCAGCAGGGGTTTTTGCTCTGGATGCGCCGCAACGGCTACCGTGTGGTTACCAAAGAGCTGACCCAACTGCCCGATGGCTCCAAGCGGGCCAATCTAGATGTGGAAATCGCTGTGGACATGTTGTCGCTGGTGCGCTGGTACGAGACGGCGGTGCTGGTAAGCGGCGACGGGGACTTGGCCTATGCTGTCAATGCCGTCAGCTACCAGGGAGCACGGGTAGAGGTGGTTAGCCTGCGCTCTATGACCAGCGATCAGCTCATCAACTTGGCGGATCGCTACATCGACCTGGAATCCATCAAGGACTACATCAAGAAAACCAACCGTTCTTCCTATCTCTACCGAGGGGGAGTTAGCAACGACGAAGAGGACGAGGGCTAGAGCCCTAGGAGGCCCACCACTCCCCAGCCCTCCTGCCATTCTAGGCAAATGCCCACCTGGCTTCCTAGCCCCTCTGCTGGGAAGCTAGGTGTTTTCCGTATGGGTTACTCACCTCCTAGCCCCCCTGTCCATTCAGAAATTACAATGGGGCATCTAGCTCATTAGTGTTCCAGGATCTCTCTTTCCATGAGCTACTTGGTTATTGACACCGAGGGCAACCCTAACCTTGAAGAGATTGCCATTGTCGACAGCAGCGGTAAGCTTGTTTACCACGCCCATACCCAGGAATACTCGCCTGGCCACCCCCAGCCCAAGCCTTTAGCCCAGATTGTTGCGGACCTACGGCGTTTGGCCCAAGGTAAAACCCTCGTTTTCCACCACGCAGAGCACGACCTAAAAATCCTTAAACAAGCCTTTGAGCAAGCTAACCAAGAGTGGCTTTCTAACCCCGTTTTTTGCACTTGGCTAGCTGCCAAGGAATGTTTCCCCAACCTCCCCAGCTACAGTCTAGAGTATCTTAGCAAACATCTTGGTATCCAACTGGAGAGCGGCTATTTCAACTCCAAACTGGCCCACGACGCCAGCTACGATGCTCTTTTTACCTATCACCTCTATCGCCACCTCACCCACGCTCAGCTCAAAGCCCAGAATGTTCCCAATCCTTTCGCCAACAGCAGAGTTGACAATCCCTTTCAGCATTATCCCGACGAGACCACCATCTATCAGCCTCAGTACCAGCAGCTCACTGCCACCCTACAGGACATCCAACGGGATCCCAACCACCAGAGCCGAGGGGTTGTCTTACTGGGTGAACCTGGATCCGGCAAGACCCACCTGATCATGCGGGTGGCCCAAAACCTCCTGCGCCACAACCGTCTCCTGTTTATCCCTCAGCCCACCCATCCCGACAACATCTACCACCACATCTACAGCCACACCCTGGAATCCCTGCGCGAACGGGTAGATGCCCATCACCACACCCAGCTCGACTACTTGATTGCCAAGAGCTTTGTGGAAATCTTGAAAACCTTCCCCCAAACCTCAAAAACTGAAGAGCTTCTCTCCCTTCTCACGGCGGATCCCCTCAACCTCTTTCATTGCCTGGGAGCAGAAGGCAGCGAGCGTCGTCGTCAGCAATGGCAAGCCATTGAAAAACTGGTTCTGCGCTGGTGGGCAGAGCAAAACTTCCTTACCGGTTCCACCGAAAACATTCTCAAGGGCATCATCAAATACTGCAGCTACAGGGATCCCAACCGCCGTCACCAGATCATCCGCTGGCTCAGCGGTACCGACCTGGATCCTGAAGAAACCAACTTGATTGGGTTGCCCCCTTGGAGTGCAGATCTGGATCGCAACACCTTTGCCCTAGAAGGGATGAAAGTCATCGGCAGGCTTTCGCTGCTCGACCAGCCCCTGATCATTGTCTTCGACCAATTGGAGGCTCTGGGCCGAGAGGAAAATCGAGATATCCTTCTCAACTTTGGCGATGCTCTAAAAGAGCTTTTTACCCGTATTCCCAACAGTCTGTTTGTCCTTAATTTGTTTCCTGATCGTTGGCAACATTTCCAAACCCAATTTGACCGGGCTACCGTCGATCGCCTCTCCCAAACCGTCCTCTCCCTAGATCTCCCCTCTCTTCCCCAGCTTCAAGCCCTTCTCCAGAGCCGCCTGCCTTCAGGGATCCACCTCCAAGCTCTCTTTACCGCCGATGACCTGAGCGATATTCTTGGCCAACCCTCCATCCGGGCCATTCTCAACCGGGCCTCAGCCTACTATCGCCACTACATCAACGGGATCCCTCTCCCTCCCCAGGTGCAAGTTGTACCCACTGCCAGCAATCTAGCCGCCCGTGTCCAGCGGCTCGAAACTGAGCTGCAAACCCTCAAACAACTGCTCATCCCCCTTCTGCCTGCCCACGGCCCCTCCATCGTTCTATCTCCACCCCTTCGGGATCCCAGCCCATCTGCCGATCTTGTTGAGACGCTGGATCCCTATCTCCGCACCACTGAGGCTCAGCTCCGCGCCGCCTATCCCCAAGAGGCGATCATCGACAGCACAGCTGATATCGGCAAATTGCGCACCATCGTCAATGCCCTGCAAGGGATCCATCCCCTCCCCATGAGCACCCTGAGACTGGGCAAACGCAAGCTTCCAGATCACCTCTATTTCCCCAGCCAAAAGCGGGTGATTGCCTTTATCCAAGTGGCTGCTGGCAGCATGTATTGGCAGGTCAATAACTTCAACCAATTGGTGATTGCTCACCCTGGGCTTCAGTTTCTCTTGCTGCGGGACGCCCGCCTCAAGCCTCCTTCTCCAACAGCTACTGCCACCCAAGCGGCCTTGGCTGCCCTCAACAACAGCCCTAATGGCAAGTATGAGCTGCTCACCAAAGAGGATCGCATTCACCTGGAGCTGATGTACAGAATGATCACCGACATCCAAAACCGCGACTTGGAGCTAGACCTGACCTCAGCCGTTCGGTACTATCTTGAGCATAGGGATCCCCCCCTTATCGCCTGGATCCTAGGCCGTGCCTAAGCCTTCCCTGAACTCTCTCCCATTCAGTTGAGGGCTTAGTGGAACTTCGAGGTGGAAGGGATTGCTTGCAGCAGGTAAACGGGGTTAAGGGGGGAAAAGCGAGTGCCCTCAGCCAAGGCCGTGGAGCGGGAGATCTGGACATGTTCCACTCGCACCTGCCAGCCCTGTGAGCGCAGCCACTGCAGGGTTTCGCTGCAGGTTTCTAGGGTGGCGAAGTTGGCCACCAGGATCCCTCCAGGCCGTAGGCGGGGCGCCACTGTGGGCAGGAGCTGGGGGATCCCCTTTCCACCTCCTCCCAGCAACACCCGATCCGGATCCGGCAGGTCAGCCAGCACCTGAGGCGCTGCCCCTGGGATTACCTGCAGGTTTTCCAGACCAAAGCGTTGGCGGTTGCGCTGGATGAGACAAATGCCCATGGCGTTGCGCTCGATGGCATAGACCTGGAGCTGGGAAGAGAGGCGGGCGATCTCCACAGCCACTGAGCCCGTGCCAGCCCCGATATCCCACACCACCCCCTGTCGCGGCAATTGCAAGGCTCCCAGGGTGAGGAGGCGGATGGGCTGCTTGGTGATTAGGCCGGGCTGGTCGGGAAAGGTGTGGAACTGGTCGTCCGGGATCCCAACCAAAGGCCAGCGGCTGGGATCCGGTTCCGGCTCAACGCGCCGCAGCACCACCAGGTTAGGGCTGGGGAAGGCAGAGTTCTCCCCTTCCTGCAGGGGCATGATCTGCTCCTGGAGGGATCCCAGTTGGCTGCACACCCAGGCCTGGTAGCGCACTGGCAGCCGCAGGTCGGCAATGAACTGGGCCAAGCTGGCTGGTGTGTGCTCTGGATCGGTGAGCACTACAATTACAGGGGATCCCTGTTTGAGAACGGGTTCCAACTGCTCCATTCCCCGCCCATGTAGGCTGAGGATAGTGGCCTCCTGCCAGGGGATCTGTAGGCGGTTGAGGGCCAACTGTACCGAGCTCACCTGGGGATAAAAAGCCAACTGCTCCCTCGGGAAATACTGGGTCAGCAGGCGCCCAATCCCAAAAAACAGCGGATCCCCGCTGGCCAACAAGACCAGAGATCCCTGCGCTAGCTCCTGCTGCAGAAGCGGGATCCAACTTTCCACTGACCCGGTCAGGGGGATCTTGCGGGCTGGATGGTCAGCAAAGTGCTGGAGTAGGCTAGGAGGCCCGGCCAGGACTTTGGCCTGCGAAAGGGGTGGGATCCCCCAGGAAGCCACCGAGCCATCTCCGGCTACCCCTACAACTGCAAGCTGAGGCAACTGGCTCGCCATCTAGCGTTCGACAGGCGGGTGTACTGGCGTATGGGGTTTCCTGCATTTCTATCGCGGCGAGATTCCTGGATGGCCTTCCCAGCTCGTCCCCAATTCTAGTCCCGGCGGGCAGCCAGCAGCAGGGCATTGACAATGGCGGCAGCCACCGGGGATCCCCCTTTACGGCCCTCCACCCGAATCTGGGGAACCTCTGTCTGGGCCAAGGCTTGTTTTGCCTCTTCTACTGCCACAAAGCCCACCGGCACCCCAATCACCAGGCTGGGCCGGACCCGCTGCGCCCGAATCTCTCTCACTAGCGCTAGCAGGGCTGTGGGCGCGTTGCCGACAACAAAGATTGCCTCTGGGTAGCAGCGGGCCACCTTGATCATCCCTTGAGCGGTGCGGGTTTGCCCCACCTCGAGGGGCTCTTCCACCCAGTCCAAGGCGCAGTGGAGCGGAATCCCCTGGGCTTGGAGGCCAGACTGGATCCCGGCGGCTACCATCCTCACATCCACCACCACTGGTCGTTTTTGCCGCAGGGCCGCTAGCCCCGCCTCAACCGCCGTGGGGCTGAACACAAAGCGATCCCGCAGCTCGAAGTCAGCAGTGGCGTGGATAGCGCGGCGCACGATCTCATAGGGGATCCCCTGCCAGGGGTGGGGGCCGATCTCTTGGTCAATCTGGCGAAAGCTGGCTGCTGTAATCGGGTCTATCCAGGCCGTCTCGTCGGTTTTCTCGCTCATCGAATCTGCAAGTAGAGCTCAAGCGAAGACTGCTGGCGGGCGGAAGCTGGGCGGAACCTCTAGTCCCCAAAACGCCCCGTTAGTCCACTCTAGACGCTCCGAAGAAGCGGCCATGATTGGTCTATTCTGGTGGAGGTGGCTTGTTCGCTCCTTCCTTGCACACACCCAACTCCCTTTCTATTCCCTCCGCGCCGGGATCCCTACCTTCCCCGTCCCAGGCAGTCGACAGCAGAGATCCCCTCTCGGGCCTGCCTCGCTACGGCCACTCTCAAACCTGGCTTTGGCGCGGCTGGCCGGTTCACTTCACCTACACTCCTAGTCGCGCCCAAACTCCTGCAGGCCAGGTAAACTTGGTGGCAGCGCCGGCTCTTTTAATCCACGGCTTTGGCGCCTCCGTCGGCCACTGGCGCCACAACATCGTCCCTCTAGGATCCCAGCGCCCTGTCTACGCCCTTGACTTGCTGGGATTTGGCAAGAGCGCCAAGCCGGAGATCGCCTACAGCGTCGATCTCTGGGTGGAGCAGGTGTACGAGTTTTGGCGCGTCCACATCCGCCAGCCTATGATCCTGGTTGGCCACTCCCTTGGCGGGTTGGTGGGGGTGATTGCGGCTGCCCGCTATCCCCAGATGGTGAGGGGCCTATGCTTGATTAGCTGCGCCGACGGGCCCCATCCAGAAGAACTGCCCCCTCCCTGGGACGCCCTAGTGCGAGCTTTCTGCGAGGGGATCCTGGCGCTGCTGGGCCCTCACCTCTTTAATTGGCTGCGACAGACTAAGGTGCTGCGGGCTTGGATCAAGAACGTCTACAAGCGCGATGAGCAAGTGGACGATGAGCTAGTGCGGATCTTCCAAACGCCAGCTTTTGAGCCAGGAGCAGCCCACGTGTTCTTGGACAGCCTCAGGGCCATCCTCTGCCGCCCCTTCGATAGCCCCAAGCGGCTGCTGCCCACCCTCAAAATGCCCATTCTCCTCCTCTGGGGTCAAGAAGATCCGGCGGTACCCAGCTTTTTGGCGGATCAGTTCAAGCGCTGGCAGCCAGCTCTTACGTTGGTGAAGCTACCGGGGGTGGGTCACTGCGCCCACGACGAGCTGCCTCACTGGGTCAACACCCTCATCGGCGAGTGGGCCGCCAGCCTGGAGACATGTACCAGACTGCCGCGCCGTCCGGCCAGGGATCCCTTCCTGGCCTAGCTAGATCACTGGGGGAGGATGTCAATCTTGCTGCTCGATGGGCAGCTGCAGAACTATCCTCCTGAAAGTGGGATGGCAAGAAGTATGTCAGGATGGAAGAGTGCAGCTTTGTAGCCTAGAGGAGGCCGCTTTTGGAGCAGCAAGATGGCAGTTTACGAGGGGAATTTTACGCAGACAGGCGATCTGCGTCTAGCTATCGTCATCAGTCGGTTTAACGATTTGATTGTGGGCAAGTTGTTGGAGGGGTGCCGGGATGCTCTGAGGCGGCATGGCCTGGATGTCAGCCCCGAGAGTCGCCAGGTGGACTACTACTGGGTGCCTGGCAGCTTTGAGGTGCCTCTGGTGGCCCACCAACTGGCCCAGTCCCGCCGCTACGATGCCATCATCTGCCTGGGGGCGGTGATCCGAGGGCAGACCCCCCACTTTGACTATGTGTCGGCAGAGGTGGCCAAGGGGATCGCGGCAGCAGGCTTTCGCACTGGCGTGCCGGTCATTTTCGGGATCCTCACGGCGGACACCCTGCAGCAGGCGCTGGAGCGAGCCGGGATCAAAAACAACAAAGGCTGGGAGTACGCCATGAGCGCCCTGGAGATGGCTACGCTCATGCGTCAAGTGGCTCCCCTTCTCCAAGAAAGTAGAAACGGCGCTGGCCCTCGTCCCCCCTTGCCTGGGGCAGCAGAAGCCCTGCAAGCAGGGGCAAGCTGGGAGAGTGCTGCCTACTGACGGCGGGTAAGCCGCGTCAGCACCTCGTTAGAGCGCTGCACGAAAGCCCGCGCCGCTGCTGGGTCGAAGCTTTTCTGGGTAATCAGCGCCAGGTCATAGATGTGGTTGCAGATAAGATTGACCAGCTCCGGATCCCGGCCCTCCTCGGCTAAAGCTTGCAGGTTCTGAATGAGGGGATGGGCAGTGTTGACCACTAAGGTGTGTTCTTCCAAAAACTCCATCGGCTTCTGTTGCAGGATGGCATTGAGCTCCTGCAAGCGCCGCAGGGTTTCCGGCAGCAGGATCATGGCCGGCACAGACTCGGACTTAAGGGCCTCAGCCTTGATCTGCAGCTTTTCTTTCCCCAGCGCCTGACGGAAAAGATCTACTAGCTTTTCACTACGGGTTTTCTGAGTTAGGGGATCGACAAGCTCAGCAGCTTTGTCTTTGTTGATCAGGGCTTCATCCAACTCCGAGTCCACCCGCTTAAATTGGATCCCCTCTTCGCGATACTCTCGCTCCAGGAAGCTGCTGAAATGGCTGTCGATCCAGCTATCTAGCATGATGACTTCTAGGCCCTGGGAGCGGTGCAGGTCAATGTAGGCGCTCTGGGCTGCCTCGTCCGTGGCGTAGTAAACCCGCTTGTTCTGTTTCTCTCGCGTGCGCTCTAGGTATTCCTTGAGGGTCACGTACTCGGGTTTGTCGGCAGGGGATCCGGCAACTCGGAAGATGAGAATGTCCTTAATCTGGGCAAAGAATTTGTCGCTATTCATTGCCCCAAATTTCATAAATAGACTGATATCGGGCCAGACCCTGACGTACTTTTCGTAGTCTTCTCGGTAGAGCTCGTTGAGGCGATCCGCCACCTTTTTGGCTATGTGATCCCCAATGCGCCTGACAGTGCGGTCATTCTGCAAAAAACTGCGGGAGACGTTGAGAGGAATATCGGGACTGTCGATGGCGCCGCGAAGGGGCAGGAGGAACTTAGGGATAACTTCCTCGCAGTTATCCTGCACAAAAACTTGGTTGCAAAACAGTTTAACTTGGCCCTTGGTGGGATCGATGTCCGGGCGCAGCTTGGGGAAGTAAAGGATCCCTTGCACAATGAAAGGATAGTCCGTGTTGATGTGAACCCAGAAGTGGGGATCTTCCTGGAAGGGATACAGGTAGCGGTAAAACTCCAGGTAGTCCTCGTCTTTGAGCTCTGAGGGAGAAATCTTCCAGAGGGGCTTTTGCCGGTTGATGACTTCTCCATTGAGCTTGATGGGAACGGGAATAAAATCGCAGTACTTGCGCACCAATTCGCGGATGCGACTTGGATCCAGGTACTCCTCGCTATCGGGGGTTAGGTACAGGGTGACGGTGGTGCCGATAGCAGAGCGCTGGGAATCCGAGAGGGTAAAATTGGGGCTGCCGTCACAGGACCATTTCACAGGGGTGCTGCCGGGCTGGTAGGAAAGGGTGTCGATCTCCACCCGCTGCGCCACCATAAAGGAAGAATAAAAACCTAGGCCAAAGTGGCCGATGATCACCTGGTCAGCACCCTTGTCTTTGTACTTTTGAATAAACTCTTCAGCGCTGGAAAAGGCCACTTGGTTGATATATTTTTTCACCTCTTCGGCAGTCATGCCGATGCCAGTGTCGCTTACGGAGAGAGTCTTTGCCTCTTTGTTGAGCGCAATAACAATCTCTGGTTCTGGAGGCTCCGTCACTTCGCCGGCCAGCTTGGCCATTTTCAGCTTGGCAATAGCATCAGCAGCGTTGGAGATCAGCTCCCGCAAAAAGATCTCGCGATCCGAGTAGAGAAACTGCTTGATGATGGGAAAAATGTTCTCCGTGTGGACAGTGATGGCTCCTTGTTCCAAGACGGCCATAGGCAGCTTGTCACTCGAACCAGCTTAGTTCCAATTTACCAAGAAGACTGAGCCTCAAGCCTTGCCCACTACTATGCATGACCTTCGTAGGCCCCAGTAGAGCGGCCTTGTGCTCTGCCGTTTAGGGCAGCAGGGCAATAAATCTGCACTCAAACCAGCTGGCCCTAGAGGCTCTGAGCTTGGTTCCTACCGAGGGTAAGCTGCTCCACCCAATCTTGACCTAGGCGAATGGTGACGTCGGAGTTGAGAACTCCCGTGGACTCCACCCGCAGCTCCCCTAGCCCAATGGCAGCGCGAACCTGCTTAGCCCCCTCCCGATCCCCACTTTGGGCAAGGATCTCGGTGCGCGGCAACACCTGGGGGCTATCCTCGACGGCAAAAGCTTGGGCATAGCCCTGTCTAACCAGTTCTTGCACCATGCGGCGGGCCATCCCCGGCTTGCCGGTAGCGTTTTGCACGGCTATGCGCAGGTGTTGCGGCGGGATGGGGGTTACTTCCGCCTCTAGGCCAAAATGGGCGGCGGCCACACGGCGGATCCCGGCCAGATCCGGCAGCCAGTAGCTGGTGGCAAATTCTCCCGCCTGGCTGAAGCGGCCCGGCAACAGCACCAGATCCATGCGATCCCCGCCGTAGGTGAGAAGGAATTTGGCCAAGCTCAAGACTTCTTCCCAGGTGAGGTTGGTATCCAAGTGGGCGCGGACAACCTGCAAAACCTTTGGGATGCGCGGCCAGACGGCGGGGGAGAGCAGTTCCCGGCTGAGGGCCCGCAGCAGCTCCTGTTGCCGTTGCACCCGGCCAATATCTCCTAACCCCAGCTGGTCGTGGCGAAAGCGGGCAAAGTGGTGGGCCTGTTTGCCGTTGAGGCGGTGCCAGCCGGGTTGTAGGGTAATGAACAACTGCTGCGTACGATCCACGTAGTGCATGGGCTCCGGCACGTAGACCTCTACGCCACCCACCGCGTCAATCAGCGCTTCCAGGGCTTCGGTATTGAGGCGGACGTAGCGGTCAATCGGGATCCCGCCCAGCAACTGGCTTACCACCTGAGCTGTTAGGGCGGGGCCTCCCACCACGTTGGCGGCGTTGATCTTGGCCACGCCGAAGCCGGGCAGGCGCACACGGGTGTCGCGGGGGATCGACAACACGGTAATCCGCCGCGCCTGGGGGTCAAAGCGGGCTAGAAGAATGGTGTCAGAGCGGGTGTTGAAGCGGTCCTGATCCCCTGTTCCCAAGAGGGCGGGATCTGGCCTGTCGAGGCCCAGAATGAGGATGTGCAAGGATCGATCTAGAGCAGCAGCGCGCAGGGCATCCGGTCGAAAGGCTGCCTGTTCCTCAGCACTTAGAGAAGGGGGAAGGATCGGGCGGGGCAGTATGGCCGCCAGGAAGGCCCCAGCAGAGCCGGACAAAATAGCCGTAAAGCCCAGCAACAGCCAGAGGATCCCTTGGCAAATGGCCTGTTGTCGAGCGGCGCGGACAGGGCCGGGGCGGGGTGGGTAGTGAAAGGAAGACATTAGCTCGAGCCGGGCCTTGGGAACACGTCTAAAGGAAGTACTGTCTAGGTGGTGTTGCCAACCACGCCAGCTCAAGGCCATGTTACCCCATTCGCAACCTCTCGAGCTGTCTAGGTCTCAAGAGGGTGGAAGGGTAAGATTGCGGCAGCCGCTGCTGGAGCTGGAAAAGCCGGAGATCCACCTGTGGCTACAGGCAGTGCCCCCTCTGGAGGTGTTGCTTCCTCAGCTTGACCTGCTCTCCCTCGAGGAACGGCAGCGGGCGGGGCAATTGCAACTGGTGGAGGATCGGCGCCGTTTTCTGGCTGGCCGCTTGTTGCTGCGAACTTTGCTTAGCCACTATAGCGGCATTCCGCCTCAAGCCATCTCCCTCGACCGCACGGTTACCGGCAAGCCCTACTGGCGGGATCCACCTCTGCCGCTGCAGTTTAACCTCAGCCACTCCCACCAGTGGATCCTGGTTGGCTTGGCGCTGCACCGTCGAATTGGCGTGGACTTGGAGCGGATCCGACCCGTGCCCCGCTGGCAGCGCATTGCCCGCCGCTACT
This sequence comes from Synechococcus sp. R65.1, assembly GCF_047461755.1. Taxonomy (NCBI): domain Bacteria; kingdom Bacillati; phylum Cyanobacteriota; class Cyanophyceae; order Synechococcales; family Synechococcaceae; genus Synechococcus; species Synechococcus sp. R65.1. The sequence continues at coordinate 22,911 of NZ_JANSHU010000009.1, forward strand.
TTTCTGCTGCCGAGCAAGCTTACCTCCTGGCCTGCCCACCGCCAGAGCGAGATGCGGCTTTTTTGCAGATGTGGACCCAAAAAGAGGCCCTCCTAAAAGCCGTGGGTGTGGGCCTGGCTGGTGCCAAAAGGTTGGCCAGGGATCCCGGCTGGCTAACCTTGCCTCTGGGGGTTGCCGATGGCTACGTTGCAGCGGTAGCGGTGGAATGGGAGAGGGGAACAGCCGAGGAGGTGCCCCCAACTGTGCGGCTTGGTCAAGTACTCTCTGGCTAAAGCTGATTGCTATCTTAGGTTCCAGGCCGAGTTTTCCTGGTGGGTATGCTGCGTGGGCTGCGCTATCTCCTACTAGTGAGCTTTTGTCTATGGATGTTGAGCAGCGGGATCTCCTGGCCGGCGTGGGGACGGGATCTGTCGCGGCAAACGCCCCAGGACAGGGCAGTCGAGCTGGGCACGGTTGACAACCAGTTGGTATTTGCGCCTAAGGAGCTCTTTTTTCGCAATGGCAACCTCTACCGATTGCGCTTGAGCAACCCCAGCCAATTGAAGCACTACTTCAGCGCCAAGGACTTTGCCGATGCTGTTTGGACACGCAAACTGGAAGTGGCTGGCGTGGAAATTAAAGGGCAGGTCCGAGAAATTGAGCTCAAGCCGGGCGCGTCGGTGGAGTGGCAGTTTATCCCCCTCAAATCTGGGGTCTACTCTCTGGCTTGCACCATCCCTGGTCACGCAGAAGCCGGCATGATTGGCCAGATCACCATTGGCGACTAGGCGGCTCCCTGGGCTGGCCGGTTAAAGGAGAGAAAGACGTTGCCGAGCAAATGATGAACCATCCTCTCCTGCCTAGGGTGCGACGCTGGATGCAACAGCCGCAGGCGGCGTCTGCTCGCAAAGCCTAGCCCTCTCTTTCTGAGCAGCTCCCCTTCACAGCTGTCCACGGGATCTGCTGCTACAACGAGCCACAGTTGACGGTTGGCAGCCGCTCGCCGCAGACGTTTATCGCCCCTGCAGTGGAGGCGGTTGGCAAGAGGCCGGCCCCTTGCCCTACGTTTCGGTTCAGTTGCTCTCTCTGCCCACCCAGCTCTACCTGCGCCAACTACCGCCCACAGATAGCAACGGGCCAGAGGGCCCTCTGCAACCCCTTGGCGGCTTAGCCATGGCGCAGCTCCTCCTCGACTGGCAGGCCAAACAAACGCTCATCGAGGCTTGCGAGAGCCCAACTCTGCCGCGGCCTAGATCCCGCTCCCTTCGACGGGATCTTCCTAGGCAAGCTGGGCATGTGGGGAACTGTCTAGCTCTGGGGGTTATCCCCCGATAGGATAGGGGATTAGCGCTTTGGTGGCGCGGAGCGGTGTTTCCGCGCTCCTGCTTAGGATTCTCCTCGATGTTTTTTGGATGGCCTGCTGAATGCCTCAGGGAACTCTTACTTCGTCCGACCATCCGCAAGCTTCGACAGTCCCTATTCAAATCCCGCCGCTCTCTCAGCCCACCTCTGTCCAGCTATCGCTGGTTGTTCCCACCTACAACGAGGCCTCCAGCATCTGCAGCCTGATCCGGCAGTTGTGTGCCCATCTGGACAAAATCCTACCTGGGGCCTACGAGCTGATCGTGGTGGATGACAATAGCCCCGATTACACCGCCAAAGTGGCCCAGGAACTGCAAGAGGAATTTCCCCAACTGCAGGTTATCTGCCGAGACCACGAACGGGGGCTGGCCACGGCGGTGTTGCGGGGATGGCAAGCGGCCCGCGGCGAGGTCCTGGGGGTGATGGATGGGGACTTGCAGCACCCGCCGGAGATTGTTCTCAAGCTGTGGCCTGCCATCCAAGAGGGAGTAGACCTGGTGGTGGGCAGCCGCTACGCGGAGTCGGGGGGAGTGAGCCACTGGAACCTGGGCCGGCGCCTCGTCTCCCGGGGGGCCCAGTGGATTGGGCTGATGCTACTTCCTGGGGTTTTTAGGCGGGTGTCGGATCCTCTCAGCGGGTTGTTTCTAGTCAGACGCCAGGCTATTGCCGGGATCCCGCTCAGTCCCAAAGGCTACAAGCTGCTAGTTGAGGTGCTGGCGCGGGGCCGGGTGAGGACCATTGCTGAAGTTGGCTACATCTTTCAGGAGCGCCAAAACGGCGAGAGCAAAATCCAACTGCAAACCTGCCTCCAGTATCTCCACCACCTCATTGCGCTGCGCTTTTCGCTAGGTCAAGTGGGATCCTTTTTGCGCTTCAGCATGGTTGGACTGTCCGGCACGTTTGTGGATATGACGTTGCTGTATCTGTTCCACGATCCCCGCAACTTAGGGTGGGATCTGGCTATCAGCAAACTCATCGCCTCTGAGGTGGCCATCCTCAATAACTTCCTCTGGAACGACCTGTGGACTTTTCGCCATGTCACTCGGCTACAGCCAGGCCTTTGGAATCGTCTGCAGCGACTGGTCAAGTTTAATGTCATTTGCTTGATTGGCTTGCTGCTCAACTCTTTGTTGTTGATCTTGCTGAGCGAGCGCCTGGGCATTCACTATTTGCTCGCTAACTTGATCGCAATTGGTATTGTTGTATTTTGGAACTTTTATCTCAACGCTAAACTGAGCTGGCGGGTGGCAGCACCAAGGTCAGATGCCCATGGCAGCCAGTCCTGATCCCAGCCTTTTCCTATGGGGAATTGGGGCGGATCCCTTCTAGGGCAATGATCTCCTGGATCACCGAGCGAACCACGGGAGCTGCTGTCGTCGATCCAAAGGCATCTTCCCCCTTTGGCTCGTCGATCACAGCCAAAATCACATACTGAGGACGAAGGGCTGGGAAATAGGCCACAAAACTGGTGATGCGCTTGCCGGGCAAGTAGCCCCCCTGCGGCCCAACTTTCTGCGCTGTGCCCGTTTTACCGCCGATCTCATACCCCTCGACCTTGGCCGACTGCCCAGTGCCAAAGTCCACCACATCCCGCATCTGGATGCGCACTGCCAGCGTGGCCTCTTCCGAGAGCACCCGCACTGGCGCTGGCCGGGGGGGGCCCCAAACCAGGGTGTCGGTATCCTTCTCCACTAGGCCGCGCACCACATGGGGCCGCACCTTTAACCCGCCGTTGGCGATGATGCAGTGCAAGGCGGCTAACTGCAGAGGAGTGAGGGCCAATCCCTGGCCAAAGGCGACGGTAGCCCGCTCCACTGGCACGGTTACAAATTGCCGCAGGGGCTTCAGGCGGCTGGGCGGCTCGAAGGGCAGATCGACACCGCTGCGGTCGTTCAATCCCAGCCGTAGGAGGGCATGGTGGTACTGGCGGGGATCCAGCTTTTGCATCAGGTGCACCATGCCCACGTTGCTGGACAGGCGCAGAATCTCGGTAACGCTTAGCCAGCCATGGGCACCCCGCTGGCGGTAGTCGTGGTTTTGGATGGGCCAGCGGCCAATCCAGATCCGCCCTGCGTCGTAAACCCGCTCGTTGGCGGTGAAGGCCCCGGCATCGAGCCCAATGGCGATGTTGATAGGCTTGAAGGTGGATCCCGGCTCGTACAAGTCTGTAACGGCCCAGTTGCGAAAAAGGGCAGGGTCGTACTCGAAGTAGCGGTTGGGATCGTAGGTGGGCTCGCTCACCAAGGCGAGGATCTCGCCAGTGTGGGGCTGCAAAACAATCACCGTGCCCCGCAGCGCCTGAAACCGTTCCATCTGGGCTTTCAAAGCAGCGCGGGCAGCCCGCTGCAGGCGCATGTCTAAGGTCAGTTGCAGCACCGTCTCGCCGGATTGCAGCAGCCTTTCCGGCACCTCGGCAGCCAACAACTGGCCGTAGCCATCTCGGGGAATGGTAACTGGCTGAACTGTCCGCTCCAGCAGTGCCTGTTGAGAATATTCCACTCCTGCCTGGCCGCGGTGGTCTAAATCCACATAGCCCACCACCTCGGCAGCCATCTCCTTTTGGGGATAAACCCGCTGCCGCTCGCTCACCAGCTCCAGGCCGTCCAGGTACAGAGCCTGAATTTGCTCCGCCACTTCTGGCGCCAGCCAGCGCTCCAGCCGCACCGCATGGTTAGCCGACAACTGCTGGGTCAATTGCTCAACTGGCCGCCGCAGCAGAGGGGCTAGAGCCGTGGCAATCTCCTGCGGAGTGCGCCTGCCAAAAAGGCGGGGATGGGCCCAAAGGGTATAGGCAGGGCGATCTACGGCCAACAGCTCCGCCTGCTGCCGAGCTACGGAGTGGCGATCCACGATCGAGCGGCGAGGGAGGAAGGGTCGGAGGTGGGCCCGCTGCTGAGCCTCGGCCCGCTGCTGTAGGGTTGGCCCTTGGTAGTGTTGCAAGTAAACCAAACGCGCCCCCGCTCCCAAGAAAGCGGCGGCCAAAGCCAAGCCCACCGCCGCAAGGCGAAAGTTCAGTTGTCGGGCCGTCGGGATCCGATCCTCCCAAAGCCACGCCAGCTGCTGTTCCTTAGCTCGGTGGCGGCGCCAGCGGGCAAGCTGCCGGCTGCTCTGGCTATTCTGTAAAGGCTGCCGGCCCAAGCCAGTCCTCGACTTGTCTTCCACTGCTGCCTTTGGGTAGATACCACCGTCAGTTTGACGCCCATCTCCTCCTCTGGCCAGCGTTTTACCGGGCGGGTGTCGGGATTAGGCCAGGGGGCTCTCGTTTGCAACACGGGTGCGGAGCACTTTGCTACTTTTGTGGCACACTGGACAGCGTTGCCAACAAATCTTCTGACTTAACGTGGAGTAGCTGAGCTAGTGGGCCGGCAGCTACCTCTCTTCGGTAGGTATTTTGCCTAAGCTAAGGTTGGCATCCAGAGCAAGGGGCAACTCCCGTCAGCTCGACAGGAAGTGACGTCTGTGGAGACCCCCCTAGCCGGCTGGTAGGTGCAGAGTCTACTACCAGCTACAGGTCGTGGAAGCAGGAAGAAGGCAGAAACGCGGCAAGCAATGCCCTGCCATAATCGTTTCGCAGGTCTTTCAGGGCGGCGGAATACCATGCTCAAAGCCTACACCTCTGCTGGCCTGCGCCTTGGGGTTGCCGCTGCCTTGCTGCTGGGGAGCCTGGCCAGTTGGCACCAGGATCGCCTCTTGGCGGTGATGGGCCTGGCCAGCGCAGCGGCGATTTCTGCCTTTACTCGCCCGGCCATCTTGGCCTACAACCGCGCTCGCGAACGGTGGCTCAACCGGGATCTGCTAGGGGCCCTGCAGCAGCTTACCCTGGCGCTGCAACGGGATCCCCGTCTAGCCAACGCCTACCTCCTGCGGGGACAGATCCGCCTCGAACTGGGTCAGCTTGCCCAGGCCCTGGAAGACTTCGACCAGGCTGCCCAGTTGATCCCCCGTCGCCCAGAACCCTGTTTCTACCGCAGCCTCATTTACCAAGCGCAAGGGGATCTGCAAGGGGCAACCGCCGAGTTGACCAAGCTAGTACAGCTGCATCCCAGCCCTACTTACCATCTCCGCCTAGCTGAGCTGTACCTGCAGCAGGGATCCCTACCTTCAGCGCTGGCTCCCTTGGATGAGGCAATTGCGCGGGATCCCACCTGGGCGCTCGCCTATGCCTGCCGTGCTCAGGTGTACGGCTACCTGGGGGAGTGGGAGGCGGCTGTAGCCGACTGGTCCCAGGCCATCCGCTGGGATCCCCGCCCAGCCCATTACTACCGGCGGGGGATCGCCTACGCCTGGGCCGATCGCTACCTCGAAGCAATTGCCGACCTCAGCCGTAGCCTAGAGGCAGAGCCCGGCCAGCCCTGCGCTCTCTACCTCAGGGGCAATCTGCTCTACGAGCTGGGGGAGCTTGGGGCAGCCCTCGACGACTACGACCAGGCCTTTCGCCTAGAGGCCAGCGGCATTCCCCTTGACCTTGCCGACGAGTACGGCCTCTACGCGAGGGGACTGGCCTACCGGAATATGGGAGACCTCAAGACCGCCATTGCCAGCTGGCAAGCCGCCTTGCACCTTGGCCGCCAGCGCCACAACCGGGTTCTGCAAGAGCAGGTGCAGCGCGCTTTGCGCCAACTCCAGGATGAAGAGGGAGATCCTTAGCACGGCTGAGTTCAATTCGGCAAGGCTCGAGGATCCCTCCTGGCAGCTGTGGAATTGGGGTAGGATTTGTACAAGGCCATCGCCTACTTCCCGCCACTCTCCTCTGCGGTTGCCGTGAGACATACCCTCAGCGCTCTTGTGCAGGATCAGCCCGGCGTCTTAACCCGCATTGCCGGCATGTTTGCCCGCCGGGGCTTCAATATCGACAGCCTCACCGTTGGCCCTACTGAACGGCCTGGGATCTCCCGCATCACCATGGTGGTGCAGGGAGACGAGCACGATGTGGAGCAGCTAACCAAGCAGCTCTACAAGCTCATCGAGGTTCTGAAAGTAACGGATATTACCCACGTCCCCTGTGTAGAACGGGAGCTGATGCTGGTCAAGGTCAATGCCAGCATCGAAACTCGCTCTGCCATCATGGACGTGGCGCAGATGTTCCGGGCCCGCATTGTCGATGTGGCGGAAGAGTCTTTAACTTTGGAAGTCACCGGGGATCCGGGCAAAATGGCGGCCATCATCAAAATGTTGACTAGCTTTGGCATTCGGGAGATCGCCCGCACGGGTCTAGTGGCGCTCACCCGCGAGTCGGGAGTTAATACCGAATACCTAAAGCAGCATCCCAACGCTGCTATGGTCTAACGGACTTGGCCAAGCTGCCGGGAAGAGGAGATGCCTAGGGAGAGGGCCACGGCAAAAGCAGCAGGCAACCGTGGCAGGCGTTGTCTACTCAGCCTCCTGGCCCTTGCCTTGTTGGGGCTCCTAGCAGGCTGTGCTCCCCAGCCACCCCAGTCTGTTGTCCAACAGGCCCTGACCTACCAGATTGCTCACCTGTCGGGGCCGGTTGCCTCGCTGGTGGGCAGTGACCGCTTGGCAGCCCATCTGGAAGTGCAGGATGTTTGCATTCGCCGGGATCGCCGGGAGACGGGGCTGCGGGTAGCAACCGGGGAAAAACTAGAGATCCACCACCTCAGCGGCACCTATACTCTAAGGGTGAAGCCACCGGGATCCCGCCGCCCCTACCGCCGCAAAGGCGATCCCTTTCAGCTCACCTTGGCCCGCCAACAAGTCCAATCGGCGGGGTCTCAAGGCCTAACTGAGCGATGGCTGTTGGCCTCTAGCTCCCCCGAGGGCAAGGGGTGGGAAGTCGTCGACTTCTTGCCCCCTGGGCAAGCAGAGGCACCCTCCCCTGCGTCAGCTGCATCTCCAGCCAGTCAAACGGCGTCGCCTGCTGCCACTCCTGCCGTGCCTCAGAGGGAGCCAAACTAGGTGCCAAGGCGGGCAAAGCGTTGCCGCCACTTCAGCATGAGCCAGAGCGGCTCCCAACGCAGCCAGCCCCGGTTCCGCCAGCCAGCTCGGGGTAACCCTGGCATGGGCAAGAGACCTTCCCACCTCTGGATTCCGACGTCCATTGCCAGAGCCCTGCCGAAAATGGCAGGGTGGAATGGGCGCGCTGCTCGGAGAAGGCCCCATGGAGTTGCTGCTGGCCGGAGATGTTGGGGGCACCAAGACCAGCCTCAGTCTGGTCAAGGCCGAGGATCCCGAGCACAGCCTCTACAGCCGCCGCTACGCCAGCCAAAATTACTCCAGCCTTACCCCCCTGGTGGAGGAGTTTCTGGCCCAAGCTCGGCAGGAGCTGGGGCGGGATCCACAGCCGGCTGCTGCTTGTTTTGCCGTGGCCGGCCCAGTGGTGGAGGAGAAAAGCGGCGGACAAAGGGCCAAAATCACCAACCTGTCCTGGAGCTTGCACTCAAGCCAGTTGACGGCAGAACTGGGGATCCCGCGCCTGGCCTTGATCAACGACTTCAGCGCCGTAGGCTATGGCGTGCTAGCCCTGCACGATGCGGAGCTGGAGACTCTGCAAGCGGGGGAGCGGCAGCCGCGGGCACCCATTGGCGTCATAGGGGCGGGCACGGGGCTGGGGCAGGCTTACCTCACCTGGGGAGAGGGCGGCTACCAGGTCTATCCCAGCGAGGGAGGCCACGTGGATTTTCCCCCGCGCACTCCTCTGGAATGGGAGCTGCTGCAGTATTTGCAACAGCGATACGGGCGTGTCTCCACCGAGCGGGTGGTCTCCGGCCAGGGGATCGTAGCCATCTACCAGTTTTTGCGGGATAGTCGCCGGGCCCAGGGAGAGGAGCAAGGGTTAGCCCAGGTTGCTGCCTGGGAAGGGGGAGCTAGGGAAATTGATCCAGCCGCCCACATTGCTAATGCCGCCCTCGAGGGACGGGATCCTCTAGCTATGGAGTGTTTGCGGCTGTTCGTTAGCCTCTACGGAGCGGCTGTTGGCAATTTTGCCCTGCACCTATTGCCCCGGGGTGGGCTGTTCCTTGCCGGTGGGATTGCCCCCAAGCTCTTGCCCCTGTTGCGCCAGGGGGAGTTTCTAGCGGCGTTTTTGGACAAAGGGCGAATGCGGCCGCTGTTGGAACAGCTGTCGGTGCAGGTGGTGCTTAACGAGCAGGTGGGTTTGAGGGGGGCCGCCCGCCATGCTGCCACCTTGCTGTAGTCCTCCTCTTTCGCTGCGGGGGATTAGCTCCCAGCGGCACTGACCCCCTTTTCCGAGGCCAAAAACAGCTGAGCCCGCCAAAAGCAGGCAATGGATTTGCTGTCCAAATCGAGGCCAAAACGAGCTTTCTCTGTAAGTTCAGCCGGGGAAAACTCGACAACAGTAATGTCTTCGTCTTCATCCCTTGCCGGAGGAGAGTCCAGCACTTCCAGATCCCGCGCCAGATAGGCGTACATAATCTCGCTGGAATAGCCGGGGCAGAGATAAAACTGGCCAAGTGAATCCCAGCGGTGGGCCCGCAGACCGGTTTCTTCCTCCAGCTCGCGGCGAATGGTTTCGTCTGGATGTTCTCCCGGCTCGACCGTACCCGCTGGAAATTCATAAAGGTAGGAGGCGACGGCAAAGCGATACTGGCGAATGCAGACAAACTTGCCCTCGGCAGTCACTGGCACAGCCACCACGCCCCCGGGGTGGATGAGGTACTCCCGCTCCCCCTCTGTGCCGTTGGGAAAGCGCAGACGCTGGCTGACGAAGGTGTACTTGTGGCCCTGAAAGCGCAGGCGCTCGCGGAGGACTTGCGATGGGATTTGCATGGCCAAGATTTCCCAAGAGTAGAGCCGCTCCTAGCTTAGTGGTTTCCGGCCCTGTTGCCAGGGATCCACTGTGGGATACAGTCGGGGAAAGCAGGGATCCCACCTGGCAAGCCATGATTTACCCTCCCCTGAAAGAGTTTCTTGCCCTCACGGGTCAGGGCAACTTCATCCCGGTGTACCAGGAATGGGTGGCGGATTTGGAAACGCCTGTCTCTGCCTGGTACCGCGTCTGCGCCGGGCAGCCCTACAACTTTCTGCTGGAATCAGTGGAGGGAGGGGAACAGGTGGCCCGCTACAGCTTCCTCGGCTGCGATCCCCAGTGGGTGCTGGAGGTGCGCGGGGATCAGGCTTGGCAAATCCACCGCGATGGGCATCGGGAGCAGCATCGGGGGGATCCCTTCGCCATCTTGGCCCGCTGCCTAGAGCCCTATGAGCCGGTGCACCTGCCGGAGTTGCCCAGCAGCATTGGCGGGCTCTTTGGCTACTGGGGCTATGAGCTCATCCGCTGGATTGAGCCCAAGGTGCCCATCTATCCCCTGCAACCAGAGGACCCTCCCGACGCCATCCTGATGCAGGTGGACAGCATCCTCATCTTCGACCAGGTCAAGCGCAAGATCTGGGTGGTGGCCTTTGCCGACACGCGCCAGCAGCCGGCGGAGCAGGCCTACGCCCAAGCCTGCCAGCGGGTGGAAAAGTTGGTGCACCAGCTCAGCGCCCCCCTGGCCCTATCCCACCTCAGCCTCAACTGGAAGCCCCACCTGCCGGATCAGATCCCTCCCAGCACGCTCAGCCGCGACGCCTACTGCCAGGCCGTGGAGCGGGCCAAAGAATACATCCGCGCCGGCGAGATCTTTCAGGTTGTGCTCTCGCAGCGCTTCACCACTCCCTTTGCCGGCGATCCCTTCCGGCTTTATCGCTCCCTGCGGCTCATTAACCCCTCTCCCTACATGGCATTTCTGCAGTTTGGCGATCTTTGCCTTGTCGGCTCCAGCCCAGAGGTGATGGTCAAGCTCAGCCGCGTTGGGGAAGAGCGCCTTGCCACCGTTCGCCCCATTGCTGGCACCCGCCCTCGCGGCGCTACCCCTGCCGAAGACTGCCAGTTGGAGCAGGAGCTGTTGGCGGATCCCAAGGAGCGGGCGGAACATGTGATGCTGGTGGACTTGGCCCGCAACGACCTAGGCCGGGTCTGCCGCCTGGGATCCGTGCAGGTGGACGACCTGATGCAGATTGAGCGCTACAGCCATGTGATGCACATTGTCAGCAACGTGGTAGGGCAGTTGGATCCTCGCTACAGCGCCTGGGATCTGCTGCGGGCCACCTTTCCTGCGGGCACAGTTACCGGCGCTCCTAAGATCCGCGCCATGCAGATTATCCACGAACTGGAAGGGTGCCGCCGCGGCCCCTACGCTGGCGCCTACGGCTACTACGACTTTGCCGGCCAACTGAACACCGCCATCACCATCCGCACCCTCCTGGTTCACCGCGGCCAGGTGAGTGTGCAGGCGGGGGCGGGCATTGTGGCCGACTCGGAGCCGGAGCGGGAGTACCAAGAATGTTTGAACAAAGCGCGGGGCATGCTCATGGCTGTAGCCAGCTTGCAGGAAAGCCAGGGTGGCTCCGGGGCGCTTTAGCGCTGCTGTTAAGCGCAAGGGCGAGAAACCCAAGCCAAGTACTCTTCCTTCACCTCCAGCCAGCCACCGCCGGGGTAGTCGGGGCTGCGGCTGCGGCGACCTGCTTTGAGGAGCCGGACCCCGGCTTCCACCTGCTCAAAGGTGGGGTGATGGGGGAGCAGCAAGGACAAGAACTGAAACAGGACTTGCCGCTGCAGCGCAAGGGGAGCAGCTCGCAAGGGATCCCGCCGCAACCCCGGCAGGGCCGGCTCATACACCTGCGGCCATAGCTGGGCGGCTTGGGCCACCACCAGTTCATGTTCTGCTTGTAACAAGATGGCGGCCCGGTTCAGAGCTTTTTCCACCTGGGGATTGAGGTGCTGCTTGAGATAGGGTATCACCTCCAGGCGGAGCCGGTTGCGTCCGTGCGCCAAATCTTGATTGCTGCGATCCGGCCAGACCGGCAGCTGGTACTGCCGGCAAAACTCCTCTGTTTCCCACCGGAAAAGGCCTAGGAGAGGCCGCACCAGCCAGGCCGAGAAGGGATCCCGCTCGTCCAAACGCCGCCGCCAATCCAGGCTAGCTAGCCCAGCTGCCCCTGTGCCCCGCAGCAGGTTCCACAAGAACGTCTCCGCGCGGTCACTGGCGGTGTGTCCCGTAACCACTGCCTCGCAATTCCAGGTGCGCGCCCATTTGTCCAGCTGTTGGTAGCGCCAAACTCGGGCCCCCGCCTCATCCCAGCGGATGGGATCGGCAGTTTCAATGGCATGAGGCAGGCCCTGCTGCTGCAGCCACTCTTGCAAAAAGCAAGCACACGCCGTTTCATCCTCCGACCAGCGGTGGTTACAGTGCAGGACAAAGATCTGCCAGTTCCAGCGCCTCTGCAGATCGCGCAGGATCTGGAGCAGACAGAAAGAATCTTGCCCGCCGGAAAGGGCCACCAACAGCCGCTGGCCGGGGCGCAGCAGTTGCCGCTCGCGGATGGCACACTGAACGCGTAGGTGAAGAGGGGAGAGTCTGGCCACGGTGGGCGATTGCTCTTGGGAACTTGCACCTAGACTTCCTAGGCCAGAGCCCGCGTGAGATGGGAGGCCACCGTCTGCACCGCTGCAATGCTCCGCTCGTAGGCCATCCGCGTTGGCCCCAGCACGGTAACCGTCCCCAGCGGCGCCGAGCGACGGCGGTAGACTGAGGTGATAACCGTGCAGTGGCGCAGAGACTCCAGCGGATTCTCGCTGCCAATGTAGATGACCACGGGGATGGTGTGGAAGGGATCGCTAGAGGAGGGCGGGGCAGAAGGAGTAGCCTCGCTAGAGATCTGGCAATCTGGGGGGCTGGCAGTATAGAGCCCAATCATCCCTTGCAGTTGCTCGGATCCCGCCTCAATCAACTGGGCCACCGCTTGCACCCGTTGGGTCTGAGAAAACTCTGGCTGCCGCATCAGCTCTGTCATGCCTGCGCTAAACACAGGCCCCAAAGAGGGCCGCAGGTAGCGCTGGACCACTGAGCGCAGCAGTTGCTGCAGCCACTGGCTGTAGGCGCGAAACTCTTCGTCTAGCTTTAGCCAGCTCAGATCCTGCAGCTCGGCAAAAGTCTTGCCCCGCAGCTTGAGGGTGAGAAAGTTGCTCAGTAGCTGCAGCTCGTCTTCCAAATCCTCATAGCGGCTGTCGGGCCATGCCGGTGGGCTGACCAGGGCTGAATGGGCTTGGTAGGAATCGGTAACCACCACCACCATCACCCGTCCCGGCCCTACCGACAGCAGCTGCACGTGGTGAATGGCTACAAGGGGCCCCTGAGGGGGGGTGATGAGGGCAATGCAGCCGCTCACGTGGGCCAGAAGCTGCGCCACCCTCTGGAGGAAACTGTCGAGGTCGTCTCCCAGCTCGCGACTAACCTGATCCAACAGCCGCTGCAGCGCAGGGTGGGGCTCCGGCTGGGGAGCGTCGTCGGGGATCCCCTCCATGCCGACGGAGGTCAACAAATCGTTGACATAAACCCGATAGCCAAAGTCAGAAGGGATCCGACCGGCAGAGGTGTGGGGCTGGAACAGCAACCCCGCCTGCTCAAGGGTGGCTAAGTCGTTGCGAATGGTGGCTGTGCTTACCCCAAAGTTATACGACTGAGCCAAAGTCTTGGAGCCGACAGGTTCAGCCGTTGCAATGTAGCTGCGCACTGTCGCCCAGAGGATCTTCCGCTGGCGGGGAGTCAGTTCAAGTTTCATGGCCGCTCAAAAGAATCTGGTTAACCCGTATCTCAAAGCAGACTGCCAAGCAACCGGTAGATTCCCGTTGAGGACTGAGATACCAATCTAAATGAACCTTTAGTCTACCTAACGCTTCGTATTGGTGAATTGATAATTTTTGACTTTTTGACAATTTAATTAACCTCGCTGGGGTGGACTGCCTGGCAAGGAAAGCTGCAAAATACCGACAGAGGCGTTGGGTTCGCCCTAAGCTTTCCCCAGAGCTGCTACTTCTGGGGCAACAGGGCTTACCTTTATCCCCTTTGTAACCTTTTGTTCTGAGGTTGCTCCAGGAGCTGAGAGTTCGCCTAGCTGCTCTGAGGGTAGCCGTTTTGGGGGGCAGGGGAAGATTCCGTTGATAAGCAAAGGCCTGAGAGTATCGAGCTCCGCTAGCGGCTTGAGAGATCCGCCTGCTCCTTGCTAGCGCAACTGGGCCACGGTTACGCCGCTTCCTCCCTCCTGGGGAGCCGCCGCGGCAAAACTCTGAACGCGCGGGTGATTTTGGAGATAGGCCCGGATACCCGCCCTGAGGCGACCTGTGCCGTGGCCGTGGATGATCCAAACGGGACCAGGAGGTGCCTGGGCCAAGTGCGCTTCGAGAATAGCCTCGGCCTCAGCCACGGTTTTCCCCCTTAGATCAAGGGTGTTGTGGCTGGTGCGCAGGTTAAGGGGGGCGGTGGCTGGTGGCGGGGGAGGTGGGGCCTTGGGGCGTTGGCGCTGCTTAGCCTGGTGTTCATCGAGGGGATCCAACTGGGCCCTTGGCACGGTGAACTTGAGGAGGCCGCTGCGCACCACATACACCTCTCCTTCGACGGCAATGACCTCTCCCGTTTGTCCCAGCCCCCGCAGCCGCACCCGATCCCCCACCTCCGGCACAAACTCCGTGTCCACAGGTTGAGGTGCCGGCAAGTAGCGCTTGCGGATTTGCTCGAGATGGGCGGTTACTTGGTGAGGAGCGTCCCCCTGTTGCAGCTTGCGAATGGCGGCAGCCACTTCTTGGCGGGCAGCAGCCAGCAGAGTTTCCAGCCCCTGGCGCTGCTGGTACTCCAGTTGGGCCTCTCGCTCGGCCAGCCGCCGGCTGCGCTCTTGCATTTGGCGGTAGAGGGTCTCTAGCTCTTGGTGCAGGGATCCCACCTGGGCCGCCCGCTCTTCCAATTGAGCCCGCTGCGCTTCCAACCCAGCGATGACCTTATCCACTTGGCTTTCTCCCTGCAGACGCCGCTGGGCCCGCCGCAGGATCTCCGGATCCAACTGCAGCCGCTGGGCAATGGTCAAGGCGTTGGAGCGGCCCGGGATCCCCCACAACAGGCGATAGGTAGGGGCCAGGGTGGCCTCGTCAAACTCCACCGCGGCATTTTCAAAGCCGGGGTGCTGGTACTTGAGGGCCTTCAGCTCGCCGTAGTGGGTGGTGGCCAGAGTCAGCAGGGCCTTTTCCGAGAGATACTCCAATAGCCCAGCCGCTAGGGCAGCGCCTTCGGTGGGATCCGTGCCCGCCCCCACCTCGTCCAGCAGAACAAGGGCCGGCGCTGGACTGGATTGCAGAGCTTGCACAATGCGGCTAATCCGATGGATGTGGCCGGAAAAAGTGGAGAGGTTTTGCTCCAACGATTGCTCGTCACCGATGTCGGCATAGACCCCGTCAAACCAAGGCAGTTGGGGCGGATCTTGAGCTGGCAGGAAGATCCCTGCTTTGGCCATCAGCACCAACAGGCCCAGCGTCTTCAAGGCAACGGTTTTGCCACCGGTGTTAGGGCCAGTGATGACCACAGCACGAATAGACTCGGGGAGGGTGAAATCGATGGGCACCACTTCTAGGCCCTTGCCCTCTTGACGGGCCTGCCACCACAGCAAAGGGTGTCTAACCCGGCGCAGGCGCAATCCACCGGCAACAAACTGCGGACGGTTGCCCTCCAACCAAAGGCTATAGCGGGCGCGAGCCAGGGCTACCTCCAGCCTCACCATCACCGCTTGCAGGTGCTCCAAGTCGGCAGCCACGGCTCCCACCTGGGCCGAGAGCGCCGCCAAGATTCGCTCCTCCTCCGCCCGGAGGCGAGCCTCGGTTTCTCGCAAGCGGTTGCCCAGCTCCACCACCGCATAAGGCTCTACATAGAGGGTAGCCCCACTGGCAGAGCTGTCGTGGACAAGGCCGCGGATGAGATCCCGGTGGGTGGCCTTCACCATCACCACAAAACGTCCCTGCCGCTGGCCAATCAGGGTATCCTGCAGCGCCTGTGGGCACTGGCTCATCACCTCTTGCAGGCGTTCCTGGATCTGGCTGCGAAAAAGGCGGTGCTGACGGCGCAGGTCGGCAAGGGCTGGGCTGGCGCTATCTCTCACCTCGCCGTGCTCGTCCAGACAGCGGAAGATCTCCTGCTCCAGCTCAGGGTAGGTGCGCAGGCTGCTCACCCACTCCTGCAGGCGGGGTAGGTGCTCCTGCTCATCGATGAGGCGACGAAGGCGGCGAGCAGTTCCCAGGGTTGTGGCAATCTGGATCAGCTCTTCCCCGCTCAGGACACCCCCTCGTTCGACCCGTTCCAGGGCCGGCAGCAAGTTGTGGATCCCCTCCAGGGAAACCCCTCCCGGCTGGCTGCGATCCAGCCGTATAGCTTCCTCGGTCTGGTCAAGGTAGGCCTCGCTCTCCTCGCGGCTACGCCAGGGATCCAGCTCCAGACAGGCGCGACGGCCCAGAGGTGTAGCCGCAAAAGTGGCTAGCTGCTGACAGAGGCGGGGCCACTCCAACAGTTCCAAGGTTTCCTGGCGGAGGGAAGAGTCGGGGCAAGAAGAGACCGAAGGGATAGCCGTAGGCATTACCTAGCGATTTGAAGAATACCGAAGACGCAGTCGCTCCATCTCGCGTAAAAATTGCCGCTGGTAGTTGAGAAAAGCGGTGTGCCACTCGCGGAAGCGCCGCTCGCCATCGCGCACCAACATCTGTCGGTAGTGCTCGGAGTTGAGGCAGGGCCGGGCTGAGTCCATGGGGTTCAAAGAACGCTCTGCTCCTATTGTGGCAGGCTCCGGGGTACCTCTTGGAGCTTCCAACCGGAGAGGTTCTACCCCTGCAGGAAGAGGCCTTGCCATACTGAAAAGCGAGGCTTCCTGGCCAATGCTCAACCCACAGTCTGAGATTCCGTGCGCAAACGAGTAACGTTGATCTTCCCGCGGCACTTGGTGAATGTGCCTGTTACCTACCGCCTGGCCAAAGACTTCGACGTGGCGGCCAACATCCTGCGCGCTAGGGTCAGTCCCAATGAAGTGGGCACCCTCGTGGTGGAGCTCTCCGGAGATATCGACCAAGTGGAAGCAGGGCTGGAGTGGGTGCAGTCGCTGGGGATCGAGGTGGCTGACCAGACCAAGGAAATTCAGATTGACCCGGATTTGTGTGTAGACTGCGGCTTGTGCACGGGAGTCTGCCCTACCGAAGCCCTGAAGATTTCAGCTCCTGACTGGAAGCTAGAGTTCCGGCGCAACCGCTGCGTCATGTGCGAACAGTGCATTCCCACCTGCCCGGTTGGGGCCATTAGCGCCAGCCTGTAGGCAGCCTTGAGCTGGCGACCTCTCCCAAGAGTAGAATGGGCAGTACTAGGTTCTGGGGCAAGCTCACCATGGCTTCTACCACCTGGCTAGTTTGGGCAACTTATGGTGCTCTAGCAGCTCTTTACCTGCTGGTGCTGCCGTTTTTGTCTTTGGTGTACGTGGACAAGCGCTGGAACTGCAGCGGCGCCTGGGAAAAGGTGTTGATGTTTTTCCTGGTCTTGTTTTTCTTCCCCGGCATGGTGTTGGTAGCCCCCTTCATGACGTTTCGGCCTAAGCCGCGTTCCCTCTAGAGCCCTCGAGCTATGCGCAGACGAGATATCCTCAGCATTGGCCTGGCCCTGCTGCTGGGGGGAGGCGTTCTTTACGGTCTGTTGCTTTGGGCCGGCCTAGACACGGGAACGGCACAGCAGGTGTCGAGTGCGGCGTTTATGCTGGGGTGCCTGGGCTGGACGGTGAGTTACCTGAGGCGGGTTCTAAGCGGCGAGATGACTCTGAAGGCCCAGTGGGCCAGTTTCGAAAGGCAGCAAATTGAAGAGAAACTCCGCTCTTTCTCGCCGGAGGAGTGGCAGGCTCTACAGGCCGAACTGGAATCCGAAACCGAAGGGGAAGTTAGCTGGCCTGGGCCGGACAGGCGCTAGAGCTGCTTTCGCAAGGTAGAAGAGGGGCACGGCGCCTGTATACCCAGCTACTACTTTCTCCCTTTGGCAAGGCTATTCTGCACTGCAAGCAGGGCTAGGAAAGCAAGCTAAGTGGTACAGGTTTTGACTTCCCATTTTGCTTACGTATTCCCCCTTGCCGTGACTAAGACCGTCCTGGTAGCTCAGGGCCAGCCCTTCCAAGCGCAGCTCTGGAAGTTGGCGCTGGAGTCTCAGCAGCATAGGGTGGTGCTCATTTCGCCGCGGCCAGATCTGGCGGAAGTGGCAGCAACGCCATGCCAGCCCCTAGACTTGATGGTAGTGGATATAACAACGGGACTCTTTAACCCCTACGCCTTCTGCCGAGAGTGCCGGAGCAGGCTCCCGGCTGTCCCTGTGATCCTCACCCACCATCCTCGGCGCCCCATCGAACCTGCTGAGCGACGTTGGGCCATCTCCCAGGGAGCAGCAGAGATGATCCCAGGCTTGGCAGAGGCGGACGACATCCTCCCTTCCCTTGAGCAAGTGTACAAAGCCGCCGGCTGGCCTCTTCCCATCGATGTGCAAGCCCTCTATACCGCTCTCGAGCAGGCAGGTCTGGGGAGTGGCAAGCCCGTTTCTTCTCTGCCTGAGGCAGCAGAAGAACGCCAAGAGCAAAAGGCTGAGACCCAGCCAGCAAAGTACCGGTTGATGTATCGGGGCCGCCCTGTCGAGTAGTTGCAAGCGCTCCGCCCTGCTAACGCAAAGCGGGGGACTACCTCGGGCAGGGTTGGAGATCAGGGCAGCACCAGGGCCAGAGTCGTGCCTTGGGATCCCGTCTCCACCAGCCGCAGGTCTCCTCCGTGAGCCTCCAGGATGCGCTTGGCAATGTAGAGTCCCAGACCTCCCAAGCCAGTTGGATAGTGCTGACCGGCAATGGAAATGGTCTGGGCAATGTAGGGCTGGGCCAGATCTTCTAGGGGAGCTGGCAGGCCGGGTCCATCATCCCGCACCTGGATCTGGCGGGGGCCAACGGTCAGCACCACCGCGCGGCGGGCATAGCGCAGGGCATTGTCCACCAGATTCACCAGCGCCCGCTCCAGCTCGGCCTCATCGGCGTTGCCCCAGCCTTCTCCCTCCACGCCCAGGTCAATCCCCCGCTCTCGCGCCAGGGATCCCATGCGGTTGGCTACCCGCCGAGCCAGGGATCCGAGATCGCAGGGCCGGGGATGCAGGGCAATCTCCCCCCGCTCCAGGCGGTAGACCTCCACCATTTTTTGCACCAGCGCCAGGTTGCGTTGGTTTTCCTCCAGCATGCGATCCAGCAGGGCTAGCCGCTCCTGACGACTCAAGGGCAGCTCCTGCTTGAGGGCGCCTAGCAGATGCCCAAAGGCGATGAGAGGAGTCTTTAGATCGTGCACCAGAGTGGCGGTGAAGGCCTCTCGCTGTCTTTGATTGCTTTGAATCTGGCGCAGTAGGTGGGCAAGGGCTTGCCGCAGGATCAAAACCTCTTGAGGATCCCCTGGGCGGAGCAGCAAAGTCCAGCGGTCTGGCTGGTTAATCAAGGTTTCTAGGTGAGCTAGCTCGCGGGCCAGCAAGGTCAGGGGCCGCAAGAGCATGGAAGACAAGGCATAGCCCGCCAGCGCCGATAGCACCGCCAGCAAAGGGATCCACAGCAGCAGCAGGGCGGATCCCTCACTGCTGAGCTGCCTATCGGCCAGGATCCACGGCACCGACAGGATGAAAACCAGGTTGGGGACAAAGGAAAGGCTGGCAATGACCAGCGCCACCTGAGTGCGCAGGTTGTGGGGAAAGCGACGTCGCCAGAAGTATCTCAAGGGAGAAGGGGAGAGAGGTTTGCCTTGAATTAGGCCAGAGACGAGCAAACCGGTCAAGAGGGCTGGCAAAAGACATCCCCAAACTCCGGGAAAGCTTTCCAGGTCTCCTCAAGTTGCGCCAAGAGCTGTCTGGCTAGGCAGGCTTTTTGACCAAGCAGGGCAAGAGAACCAAAAACACCCCCGGGGTTTAAAGGCTAGAGCTTCGCGGGTCGAGGTGTGGGTTCAGAGGTCATGAAAAAACCCCTGGGTGTCTGTCCGTGTTTCGACCCCAGAGGCTTCTTCTCTTCACTCCTCACCGCCTTTGAGCGTACCCGCCCTCTGAAGGATTGTCAAGCATTTTCCCGCTGGGGTTGGCGAGTGGGAAACCGCACCAGGATGGCGCTGCCGGAGAGGATCATCTGCTGAGGCTGGAGGCACACCCGATCTACCTGCAGCTTGCTCCCTTGCAAGGCCAGTCGGTCCAAATCCAGGAGCGCATTCAGGTGGTCGACCAAAGCGCGGCTTAGGAGGCGCCCCTCTTCTGTATCGCCCTCAAAGAACGGATCGGCCAAGCAGATGCGGCGGCGCTCTATCACCTCAACGCGGGCGGAGAAGCCCACCCGAAAAACCCTGCTTTCTCCTTGCTGCACCTTGGCCCGCACTTGCAACCGCTGCTCGGGGGTGATGCACACTTCTACCTGATGAAACGACAGGGGCTGGCCTTCCTGCCCCGCCTGAGCCAGCTTGTTCAGCACAAACGGGGTGTTGAAGGATTGCGCCAGATCCGCCTCGCTCAGCACCACCCGCATCCTAGCCTGCACCGGCTGGCGCAGTCTAATCCGCCCTTGCCAGATTTGGCTGAAATCGATGGCCACGGCATTGCAAAATAGCTCCAGAAGCGAAAGCCGCAGGCCGTTGTACATCTGCAAGTTCTGGCCCACCAGCTCGAAGCTGTCGATGCGCCCTTGCAGCAATTTGGCCATCGGCTCTGCTCGCACCCGTGCCTCCAGCCGCCCGGCTTGCTTAAAAAGGGCACGAATGGCAGCGCTCACCCCTCGGCTGACCCAGTCAGTGAGCATGGAATGGGGCAGAGAGAGCTCTGGCAGGAGTCCTGTGGCCATAGGGCAAGGTGAGGAGCGCCTACAGGGATCATAGCCAAGCCATTAAGAAAAGTTACAAGCGCGGCTTCCCTAGGGAGAGCTACGTTCCTCTCGAAGGGCCGAGCGGGCTACGGCTGCAATCCTCTGGTCACTGGCCCGGGGGAGGTGGAAGTAGCGTCCGCCCGCCAGGCCCGCCAGCTCAGCGCCAAAGCCAGTTGCAGCGAAGCGGCTTTGCGAGTCGATTAAGAGCAACTTTAGCCCCAAGGCGCGGATGCGCAGGGCAATCTCCCGCAACTCTTGTTTGATGTCAACAGGCTCGCCCTCCCTCCGTCCCAGCGAGCGGCTGAGGGGGATGTTGGCCCGGCCATCGGTAAGGGCCACCAGCAGCACCTCTCCCACGTCGCCGCTGGCGCGGGCGTTCACCCCCAGGCGCACCGCTTGGGTGAGGGCATGGGCCAGGGGGGATCCCCCGCCACAGGGCAGGGATTCCAGGCGGCGGCGGGCCAGCTCAATGGAGCGGGTGGGGGGCAGCAACACTTCGGCGGTTTCCCCACGGAAGGCGATGAGGGCGACCTTGTCCCGGTTTTGGTAGGCCTCAGTCAGCAGGCGCAGGGCAGCGCCTTTGGCCGCTTGCATGCGGTTGAGGGCCATGGAGCCAGAGGCGTCCACCACGAAGATTACAAGGGCCCCGGCCTTGCGCACCAGTTTCTTGGCGCGGATGTCGCCAGGTTCCACAATAACGGTTCGCCCTGGCTGCCGCAGGCGGCGGCTTTTTTGGTGGGGAGCAGCAGCTCGCAGGGTGGCGTCGACGGCAATGCGGGGGTTGGCTCCCCGGGGCAGGATGGGCTTGACGTAGCGGCCCCGGTCGGTGCTGAACACCAGGCTGCGGGAGCCCGTTTTCCCCTGTTGGGTGAGGGACTGGGCAAAGGCCAAGAGGCGTGGGTCGAGGGCCACCTGCTCGGGATCGAAGAAAAACTCCTGCGGCAGGCTGGGGCTTTGCGGCTGGGGATCCGTCTCCTCTGGGTCGCTGTTGTCGGAGGAGCTGGGCGGGGGATCCGGCTGTTGGGATTGGGGTGGAGGGGGAGGTGGCGGATCGGGGTTATAGCGGGCCCGGGGCAGCAGCACCAGTTGCACGGCCTGTTGCAAATCCTCAGCCACCAGGCGATCCCGCCCCTCCAGAGCCGCCAGGGCGCAGGCAGCCCGCAGGGCAAACTGCTCCCCTCGATGCCCTTGGACGTTGCCGCGGAGGGCCTCTTGCACCAGGTAGTGGATCTGTTCCCGCTGCGGCTTAACCTGGGGCAGCCACTCCCGCGCCAGGAGGATGCGGGTGCGGATCTCTTCCAGTTCTGGCTGGTGCTTGGCTAAGAAGGGCTCGGGAGCATCGACAAATTGCGTTGCCCGCTGGACAATTTCCCCGCGTTCTTCCAGGCTCAGCTCCTGCCCCACCGGCACCACCAGCGCCAGGCGATCCAGCAGGTGGGGGCGCAGGGATCCCTCCTCGGGGTTGTAGGTGGCCACTAGAAGAGGCCGGCAGGGGTGCTGCAGGCTCAGCCCTTCCCGCTCCAGGCGGTTTACCCCCTCCCCTACCGCCGCCAGCAGCAGGTTGACGATGGCCTCATCCAAGAGGTGGATGTCGTCTACGTAGAGCACGCCCCGGTGGGCGGCAGCCAAGAGCCCCGGCTGAAAAACCGTTTCCCCCTGCCTTACCGAGGCCTCCACATCTACCGATCCCAGCAGCCGATCCTCCGTCACCCCCAAAGGCACCTGGACAAAGGGAGGAGCTATCACCTGGGTAGGGGGCGTCGTTCCCTGGGGGTAGCGGGTCTTGGCCCAGTCCGACCACGTCTCGGGCCGTGCCGGATCGTCGTTGCAGTAGGAGCCGGCAATGACCTCAATGGGGGGTAGGAGGGCGTGAATGCCTCGGGCCAAGACGGACTTAGCTGTGCCGCGCGGCCCCACCAGCACCACCCCTCCCAAGCTGGGATCCACCGCCGCTAACAACAGAGCCAGCTTGGCGGTTTGCTGGCCGACTACGGCAGTGAGAGGGAAAGTGCGGGGAGGGGCTAGGGTTGCGGATCCTGGGGTTGAGAAGTAGGACGTGGCCATCGACAACGGAGAACAGGGGGTGCGATACACCCAAGTCTATCGCTTGGAGGAGTTCCCCAAGGCATGGCCGACCGGCTGCCGCTAGCCTCTTCCTCGAACGAGATTTCAGCCAGTAGCAATCATCACATGCTTGGTCGCTTGATACTCTCGCACGGCCTCTGCCGAGAGATCCTTGCCAAAGCCCGACTGCTTGAAGCCGCCGTGGGGAGCCTCTGAGGCCATGGGCAGGTGGTCGTTAATCCAGACGGTGCCCGCTTCCAGCTCAGCGGCTAGTTTCAGGGCTCGTCCGATGTCCTGAGTCCACACAGAAGCCGCCAGCCCGTATAGGACGTCATTGCCCAGGCGTAGCGCTTCCTCGTCCTCGCGGAACGAGCTGAGGGTGAGGACTGGCCCAAAAACCTCGCTCTGCACAATCTCCGCTTTTTGATCGACATGGGTAATCACCGTGGGCTCGTAGAAGTATCCCCAATCCAGTAGGGAAGGGATCCTCCCGCCAGTCAGCACCTTAGCTCCCTCGGCTTTGGCCCGCTCCACGAATCCCATCACCCGCTCCCGCTGGGCTGCCGAGATCAAGGGTCCCATCTCCACTCCCGGCTCAAAGGGGGATCCCAGCTTGACGTTGCGCATGGCCTCGACAATGGCCTCTTGAAGCTGCGCCAGCTTGCTCTCGTGCACATAGACGCGGGTGGCTGCTGTGCAGTCCTGGCCGCTGTTGAAGGTGGCGGCAAAAGCAGCCTTGGCGGCCACCGTTTCCACGTCGGCATCTTCGAAAACCAAAAACGGGGCCTTGCCCCCCAGTTCCAGATGCACCCGCTTGAGGGTGTGGGCAGCCGTGCGCATCACCTGCTTGCCGGTGGCGGTGGAGCCAGTAAAGCTGACCATGCGCACCAGGGGATGCTCCACCAAGGCCTGACCCGTGGCATTGCCCCCAGTAACGATGTTAACCACGCCCGGCGGGATCCCGGCCTCGGCAATCAGTTCCGCCAGCTTCAGGGTGGTCAAGGGAGTAACAGGGGCGGGCTTGAGCACCACCGTACAGCCAGCTGCCAGCGCAGGGCCAAGTTTCCAGATGGCCATCAGCAGGGGGTAGTTCCAGGGGGTAATTTGCGCGCACACGCCCACCGGCTCTTTGCGAAAGAGCGAGGTGTAGCCCTTGGCATAGTCCCCGGCGCTGAGGCCATGGGCGTCGCGGGCGGCAGTGGCAAAGAAACGCAAGTTATCTACCGCAAAGGGCAGATCCGCCCCCAAACTGACGGCCTCGTAGGGCTTGCCAGTGTTTTCCGACTCCAGACGCGCCAGTTCGGCGGCGTGAGCTTCGAGGAGATCGGCCAGTTTCCAGAGGGCCAGGGATCGCTCGCTAGGGGTGAGTTTGGACCAACGGCCATCGGAGAAAGCGGTGTGGGCAGCCTGCACGGCCCGATCCACATCAGCAGGGCTGGCGTCCACCACTTCTGCCAATTTCTCGCCAGTGGCCGGGTTTTCGATGACTATTAGGTCTCCCCCTTGGCTGTCGACCCATTGGCCATTGATCCAGAGTTTATGGGCCATGGCCGCTTCTCAACTGCTTGCTAGAAACACTTTTTCCCATTGTGCCCAATCTTGCCCAGCTTGGGAGGCGTTGCCTCCCTCTCTGCTATCTCCTCTGATAAGGCCAGAAGGGGGTAGACAACAGCAGGCCGAAAGACTCACAATAGCTCAAACAAACTACCCAACACTTCTAGTCCCATGCTGCTGGGCTTTAAAACCCAGTTGGCCCTCAACAACAAGCAGCGAACCCTGGCAGCCCGGCATGCTGGGGTGGCTCGCCACGCCTACAACTGGGGCTTGGCTATCTGCAAGCAAGCTGTTGAGGCCAAGCAAAAACTGCCTACAGCTAAAGTGCTCCGCACCGCTGCCGCGAACGACCTACATAAGCGCTTAGTGGCAGAGGTCAAGAAAGCCAACCCTTGGTACTACGAGGTTTCTAAGTGTGCCCCACAGCAGGCTCTCCGCAACTTGGAGCAAGCTCTCAAACGCTGGCGGAGCGGGCAGGGTAGGTTTCCCCGCTTTAAGCGTAAGGGGGTGCGAGACAGCTTCTACTTGGAGGGCAGCATCCGCATTTCCGGCAACCGCATCAAGGTACCTATCCTTGGTTGGTTGCGCTGTGCGGAAATTCTCCCCACTGCCACCCCCAAGAACGTTGTAATCAGCCTGCGGGCTGGGCGGTGGTACATTTCCTTCAAGTACGAGGCCCCACTTCTGCAGGTGGAGAAGACTGGAGACGTGGTGGGGGTGGACTTGGGTGTGAACCGCCTGGCCACCTGCTCCAGCGGGGAGAGGACTCCGTCCTGCTATCGCGAACGGCGACAGCTAGAGTACAAGGCCCAACTCTACGGCTGTCAGTTGGTTGTGGCGGACAAGTTTTACCCGTCAAGCCAACTGTGTTCTCGCTGTGGGCACCGACAGAAGATACCACTACGCCAGCGAGTGTTTCGGTGTGAAAGGTGTGGTCTGGAGCTAGACCGCGACCTCAACGCTGCCCTCAACCTGGTCCAGTGGTATCTGGCTACCTGCAGCTCGCGGGGAAGTGACGCCTGTGGAGATCCCTCTGGCGGGGTGGTAGGGGTGAACTCTGCCACTAGTCATGGGTCGCAGAAGCAGGAAGAAAGCAGAGACGCGACAAACACTGCCCTATCGCAAATAGGAGTGTTTGTGAGCGTTTCGTAGGTCTTTCAGAGCGGCTTTCTGCACAGGCAAGGTTGGCCCATGTCTCCTGTGCTGTGGCAAGCCATTGGGTACGCCTGCGGGATCTCGGTGGGGATCCTGGGACTGGTTGCCCTTGTCAACTTTCTCTGGCAGCGCCTAGAGCAGCAGGCCAAAGAAGCCACAGCCCAGCCAGCCGAGCCGCCAGCAGCTCCAGAACCCCGCAGCACCTCGGAGGAGGGATCCCTGTCGACATGAGTAACACCGTTCGCGTTCACGTCTGGATCAGTGGGCAAGTGCAGGGAGTGGGGTTTCGGGCTTACACGGAGGCCATGGCTCGCAAGGCCGGTGTTGGCGGCTGGGTGCGCAATTTGCGGGATGGCCGGGTGGAGGCGGTTTTCGAGGGATCCCCGGCGGCGGTGGAGGCAATGCTGCGCTGGTGCCAGCAGGGCAGCCCTGGCTCAGTTGTAGAGGCCATCGAGCAACGGCCCGAGCTGCCGGAAGGCCTATCTACCTTCGAGATCCGCCCCACTGTCTAATCCCAGCAGCTGGCGAGATCCCACTAGAATGGGGAAACCCACTTTTCTCGTTTGGCCATGACGGTTGCCGCTCCTGCCAAAGTGCAATACGAGGCGGTGATCGGGCTGGAGGTGCACTGCCAGCTCAGCACCCGCTCCAAGATCTTCTCCAGCAGCGCAACGGCCTTCGGCGCTCCCCCGAACACCCAAATCGACCCTGTCTGCATGGGCCTGCCCGGCACCCTGCCAGTGCTCAACGAAAAGGTACTCGAGTACGCCGTCAAAGCCGCTTTGGCTTTGAATTGCACCATTGCCCCCTACAGCAAGTTTGACCGCAAGCAGTACTTCTACCCCGACTTGCCCAAGAACTACCAAATCTCTCAGTACGACCTACCCCTTGCTACCCACGGCTGGGTCGAGATCCAGCTCAGCGACGGCCGCACCAAGCGCATTGGCATCACCCGCTTGCACATCGAAGAAGATGCGGGCAAATTGGTGCATGCCGGCAGCGATCGCCTGGCGGGATCCAGCTATTCCCTAGTGGATTTCAACCGGGCGGGGGTTCCCCTCATCGAGATCGTCAGCGAGCCAGACATCCGCAGTGGCGAGGAAGCAGCGGAATACGTACAGGAGCTGCGCCGCATCCTGCGCTATGCCGGGCTGTGCGATGGCAACCTACAGGAGGGATCCCTGCGCTGCGACGTCAACATCTCGGTGCGCCCCCTGGGAAGTCAAACCTTTGGCACGAAGGTGGAAATTAAAAACATGAACTCCTTCAACGCCATCCAGCGGGCCATTGAGTACGAGTTCAACCGCCAAGTTAAGGCTTTGGAAGCGGGCGAGCCTATCGTCCAGGAGACCCGCCTCTGGGAGGAAAACAGCCAGCGCACCATCAGCATGCGCAGGAAGGAGGGATCCAGCGACTACCGCTACTTCCCCGAGCCGGATCTGCCGCCCATTCGCATTACCGAAGCGCAAAAAGCCCGCTGGCAGGCGGAGCTGCCGGAACTCCCCGCCCTGAAGCGGCGCCGCTACCAAGAAGTCTACGGCCTCTCGGTATACGACTCCCGCTACCTCACCGATGAGCGCACCACTGCCGAGTACTTTGAGGCCGTGGTTGCGGCTGGCGCTAGCCCGAAGGCGGCCGCCAACTGGATGATGAGCGATATCGCCAGCTACCTCAACACCCACAAGCTGGACTACCCCGACATTGCCCTCAAGCCGGAAACCCTAGCTGAGCTCATTGGCCTCATTGAGCAGGGGGTCATTTCCAGCAAAATTGCTAAGGAAATCCTGCCAGAGCTACTGGAAAAAGGCGGCTCAGCCCGGGCCCTAGTGGAGGCTAAGGGCCTAACCCAAATCTCCGACAGCCGCCTACTGGAGCAGCTCGTTGCCGAGGTGCTGGCGGAAAACCCCGAGCAACTGCAGCAGTATCGGGGGGGCAAAACCAAGCTCTTTGGCTACTTTGTTGGGCAGTTGATGAAAAAAACCCAAGGACGGGCCGATCCTAAGCTGGCCAACGAGCTGCTCAAGCGGCATCTAGATGGCTAGTTCCAGGCTTCGGTAAGGGAATAGCCCAACTCCTGCAGCATGCGCCGCAAGAGAGGAAGGCTTAGCCCAATTACGTTGCCTGGGCACCCTTCAATCCGCTCTACGAACAGGCTGCCACGGCCATCGATGGCAAAACAGCCGGCACAGTTCAGGGGCTCGCCGGTGGCTACGTAGGTGCGGATCTCCTCGTCGCTGGGCTTGGCAAAAAACACCCGCGTTACGGCGTAGTGGACGAGGCGGCGGTTTTGCTTCAGGTCAATCAAGGCATGGCCGGTGTAAAGTTCTCCCACCTCGCCCCGCATTTGGCGCAGGCGCCGCTCTGCCTCCAGGGCATTGGCCGGCTTACCCAGGATCTCCCCATTGAGGTAGAGGACAGAGTCCGCTCCGATAACCAAGACAGGCTCCCGCTGCTGGGCTGCCACCACTTCCGCTTTTGCCAAAGCCAGCTTCTGGACGAGCTCCACCGGATCTGAGCTCTTGATTTGGCTTTCGTCAAAGTAGCTGGGTTGAACGCGAAAAGGAATCCGGGCAGCTTCCAGCAGTTGGCGCCGGGCAGGAGATTGCGAAGCCAGGACAATGGGAGGCAACATCGATTCAAAACTCAAGCCTAGAGTTTGTAGGATCGAAGTTTGCTCTACTACTAGTTTCCCTTAGCC
>NZ_JANSHU010000009.1:50524-66003 GCF_047461755.1 Synechococcus sp. R65.1
GGAGGCAACATCGATTCAAAACTCAAGCCTAGAGTTTGTAGGATCGAAGTTTGCTCTACTACTAGTTTCCCTTAGCCTAGGCAAGGTAGGCCCACTAGGCGCTGACAGGAAACAACTGGATCCAGCTCTCCTAGTCTCCTAGCCCCTCCTCAAGCCGAGCTTGTCCCTGCTTCCTCCGCAGGTGCGCCTTGGCCTAAAGCTGCTGATGGTGCTGAGGATCTCGAGGGTCGTGGCCCTCCTCCCTTTGCAGGTGGGAGAGCTAAAACCGGCACTGCAGGAGGCCTGCCCAGGCTGTGGCCTCTCCCAGCACGATGGGGATGCCCAGTTTTGTAAGCGCTGGGGCACGGCGCTCTCCTCTCAGGCCGCTGGCCCATCTCCCCGTTGGGGGCAAAGCCAGGATAGGCTAGGACGGGATCCAGAGAACCTGCAATGTTAGCCATCCCTGGCAAGCTCAATGTAAAGGCAGGAGTGGTGATGCTGCTGGCAGCCATCGTCCTGGGCCTCATCCTCAGCCAAGTGCAGCCGTTGCCGCTGGCTCCGCCGGAGGCGTCAGGGATCCCTGCCCGGCCCCTCTCCTGGCAGGAGGTGCCCAAACAAAAGTACGCCTGGCACATTTGCTACGCCTTTTTGGGCAACATGGGGCTAGTCAACATTGGCGGCGGACTGGCCCTGGTGGCGCTGGGATCCCGCTTTACGGCTGGGCGACTGCTTTCCCAAATTCTCCTCTTGGGGGGAATGCTGCACCCTGCTTCTTGGGCCTTGGTGGCTCTGACGGGATTGGAGGGGTGGAATTGGCTGGGCAATATTGGGGCAGCCGCCGTGGCGCTGGTCGTGGCAACCCTGTTTGTTCACCTGCTCTGGGCCACCTACTGCTCAGGGCAAGCCCTTCAACGGCAAACCCGATCCCGCCTCTCCCGCTAACTTGCCCGGCAGTTGGGGAAAGCTGAGAAACTGTTTAAGATTGCTTTTAGAATCGTCCCTGTTAACACTCAACTAGGCTAGGCATGGCTATCAAAGAGGAGGTTTTCTTCGAAGGCGGGCCTCATATAGGCGATCTAGTGCTGAACTCCTTTATCGGCCTTACCGTTGTTGGCTTGCCTCTATTTGTGGGGGCGCTGGTGCGCAGGCTGTGGGTTCACTACCGGATTACCAATCGCCGCATTACCGTCATTGGCGGCTGGGGGGGCAAGGAGCGCTCTGATGTCATTTACAAAGAAATTGCCAAGGTGGTAACGGTGCCACGGGGCCTGGGCACATGGGGCGATATGGTGCTCACCCTTAAAGATGGCAGCCGCCTAGAGATGCGGGCAGTGCCGCGCTTCCGGGAGATCTACGCCTACATCAGCGAGCGGCTGGACGAAAAAGCCAGACAGGTCAGCGGGCCCATTGGCAAAAGGCCTCCCGCCGCCTCCTAACCATGCCTACTGAGGATCCCGCTTGGCCACAGCGCCTAGCGTTGGTGCATGAGTACCTCATCTGGCCGGGGGGATCGGAAAAGGTTTTGCAGGAGCTATTGGCCTTTGCCCCGCAAGCCCCTCTCTACGTCAGCCTCTTCTGGGCGCACACGCTGCCGCCGAGCTGGCGGGAGCGTCCAGTCTACACCTCATTTTTGCAAAGCTGGGCCAAGGGGCTAGGGGTGTTGCGCCGCAACTACCATGGGCGCCTTAAGTACCTGCTGCCCTGGATGCCCTTGGCCTATGAGAGCTTCGATTTCTCCGCCTATGACTGCGTCATCTCCAGCAGCCATGCTTTCGCCAAAGGGATCCTGACAGGGCCTTCCACCCTGCACCTAAGCTACATCCACAGCCCGCCCCGCTACCTCTGGGAGAACCAGGAGCTCTATCTTGAGCGAGAGGGGTTGACAGGAATCCGCCCCCTTGCCGCCCTCAGCCGGTGGCTGATGCACCACCTGCGCCAGTGGGATTTTGTAGCAGCCCAGCGACCAGATCTCTTGATTGCCAACTCGCAGCACATCCGCAGGCGCATTGCCAAGCTCTACCGCCGCGAGGCCGTGGTTATCTATCCGCCGGTGCCGCTCCAGGGGTTTGAGCCGGTGGCCACTCCCACAGCCGACTACGACCTGGTGGTGGGCCGGCTAGTGCCCTACAAGCGGGTGGATTTGGCCATTGCTGCCTGCAAGCAACTGGGCCGCCGTCTGGTGGTGGTGGGGGAAGGGCCGGAGCTGCCGCGGCTAAAGCAACTGGCGGGGCCACAGGTGGAGTTTTTGCCTCACCAGCCTCTAGAGCGTCTCCAGAAACTGCTGGCCCATTGCCGGCTGCTGCTAGTTCCCTGGGAGGAAGATTTTGGCCTGGTGGCAGTAGAGGCCCAAGCGTGTGGTCGACCTGTCGTTGCCCTCAACCGAGGGGGCACTCGCGAGACCGTCCGCCACGGCCAGACTGGGATCCTCATCCCTGAAGCCAGTGTGGAAGCCCTGGTGGAAGGGCTGCGCCAAGCGGATCGCCGGGAATGGGATCCGCAGCAGATTCGCGCCCATGCTCTGCAGTTTGCGCCGGAGCGGTTTCATGCTCAACTGGGATCCCTGCTGCGCTGGGCCTGGCCTCGTTTTCAAGCTGGGGAGCCGCTGGATCCAAGAGGCTGGAGCGCTCAGTAGAGCCGTCGCTGCACAAAAGTTGGCAACTCGATGCGGCTGCGCTCACCACCTTCTCCGCTGCCGCGGCCAGTGGCCAAGAGAGAGCGCTTCAGCAGCCTCTCTGTCCGATCCTCCCCTTCCTTGAGGGTAAGGGGTGGGATCCCGCCGACGGGCGTTCTCTCCCTGGGGGACTCACCGCTGGTGGAGACGGCGGCCACCTCCGGGGAGGGAGCAGGCTGGGCAGGGAGGGCTTGCAGCCGTTCCTGATGGCGCCAGCAATGCGCAGCCCCAGTTGGATGGCTCGACCTGAGCTCGACCCCTGCCCGGCTTGGAGCTGACTGGCGCAGGGCAGCCAGTTGCTCCTCCAGCTCCCGGTTGCGCTGCTGCAACAGAGCCACCTCCTTTTCTTGCGCCTGCGCGTAGGCTTGAATTTGCGCACACTTAGCTTGTAGGGCCGCCACCTGCTGCTGCAGCTTCTCAATCTCTTTTTGGCCGAGTAGATAGCGGGCCTCCGCCACCTCCCGCGCCCGCTGGGCTTCTTCCAGCTTTTCCTGCGCCGGTCGCTGGGCCAGCTCTTGGAGGAGGTGATCCCGCTCAGCCCGCAGGGTGTCCACCTCACGGGAGAGAGCCTGCACCTGCTCCTCCAGGGCAAGATCTCTACCGCTGCCGGGTTCAGCTGGCGGCTGTTCAGAGCGCAGAGCCTGTAGCTGGGCCTCCAGTTGGGCAATTTGCTGAGCCTGCTCTGCCTGTTGCTGCCGGCTCTGCTGCAGTTCTTCCAGCAAGCTAGCCCGCTCCGCCTTGGCAAAGGAGGCCTGCTGGCGCAGATACTCCAACTGGCGAAGCTGTTGCCAGGCCTTGTTCAGCTCAGCCTCGAGGTGGGCTTTTTCGCTCTCTAGCTGCGTCTTCAGGCTTTGCCATTCTGCCTCGGCCTGGCGGTGGGCAGCTTCCAGCTCCGCCCGCTGGGTTTCCAACTCCCGCACCTGCGCCTGCAACTGCTCCTTTTCTTTCTCCAGCTCCTGGATGCGGAGCTGGAATTGGGCTTGCAAAAGCTGCACCTGGGGCAACTTGGCGGCGTACTCCCCCAGCTGGTTGGCTTGCTGTTTTAGCTCCCAGAGCTCCTGCTGCAGTTGATAGAACCGAGCTGGCTCGATGCGCCGCTGCAATTCTGCCTTGAGGGTTTCGATTTCCGCTTGGCTGGTTTGCAACTGCTGCTGCAGGAGCTGGTAGTGCTCTAGAGTGGGGCGACGCTCCATCTCCCAGAGGAGATTTTGGAGCTCCTCAATGTGCTGCTGCTGTTGCTGAAAAGCTTCCAGGGTAGGACGTTGTTCCAGCCGAGCCTTCTCTTCTTGACACGCTTGCAACGCTCGCTCTTGATCCTGCAGTTGCCGTTCCAGGCGCTGGATACACTCAATCTGCTGCAGCGACAGCGCCTCTGACTCGGCCACGGCCCGCTCCAAGTCGCGCACGCGCGCCCGCAAGGTTTCTAGTTCCCCTTCCATAGCCGGGCTGCTCGAGAGGTTATGGGCCCTACTGTAGCAGATGCCATGGGGGAAGATCCAGTGCAACCACCACATATAGCGTAAAAACTTTTGGGTTCTCGAGAACTGGCGCTAGAGATGTCCAGCTTGCCGCCTATACTGGGAGAGGGATTTTCAGGGGAAAGTCCAGTGGGATCCAAACTTTGGCAACTGACGTTGGCCCTGCTGGGAGTAGCCGTAGGGGGTTGCAGCAGCGCAGCTCTGGCTCCTAGCACCCCCCTGCCACCGCTAATCCTTAGCAGCGACATTCCTTCCGTAATTAGTCGAAGCGGATTTTTGGAGGTGGGGGTTGCGGTGTCAGTGCCGGGGCGGCTCCCGGCAGAGCTGGCGTTTCAGCTCTCGTGGTCCGGGATCGAGGTGCAAACCCTCTCGGCAGCCCAGGTAAACTGTGTTGCTGGCGAGGTATCCTGCACCACTCGCTTCCGGCTCCGCCCGCCTTCGAATCTAGCGCCCGGCTCGTACCTGCTCAGTTTGCGGGTCTTCGACCGGCTGGGACAAAGTACTGCTGTGAGCAAACCGGTGCTGCTGCGCGATTCCTAGGAGGGTCGGGACTGGCCTTTACTGCACTGCCTGGGCAAGGGCCTGGATCCCCGCCTGCAGGCGTTCGGCAATCTCATCTTCCAGCCGCAGGGTGCCGTCGGCCTCAAACTGAATCTGCGAGCTGAGGATGTAGATCCCTTTCAAAATGTGGGTTGCGCCCATCACAGCCAGCACTGGCTTCATGGCAAAGTCGATGGCCAGTAGGTGGGCCAGCGTTCCGCCAGTGGCGATGGGGAGAATCACTTTGCCGACAAAGGCATCCTGATCCAGTAAGTCCAGTAGCGCCTTGAACACGCCGGGATAGGAAGCCTTGTACACAGGAGCCGAGAGGACGATCCCAGCGGCTTGGGCCACCTTCTCTTGGATCTGCTTTAGGTGAGGGCTCTCAAAGTTAACCCGCACCAGGTCCTCCGGCGGCAAATCCCGCACCGAAGCAAACTCGCTGCTTAGCCCCAACTGGGATAGGATCCCGGCAACGTAGTGCAAAATTGCTTCCGACCGCGGCGGTGGACCAGCAGACTCTCGAGGACCAGGGCTACCGGAGAGCAGAAGGATAGAGGGCATCGGCCAAAGGCAGAACGCTGCTTCTGTTGTACCAGGGATCCCGTCCAGAAAGTGCTAGTATAGTGTCTAGTGTTAACTGCGGGCGTAGTTCAGCGGTAGAACGCCAGCTTCCCAAGCTGGATGTCGTGAGTTCGAGTCTCATCGCCCGCTTCTTGAGAGCAACAAGCAGACTCCTTTGCTTCTCCCCTGGGTCTGAGGCGGTGTTTGCTCAGGTAAAGACTCTGTCCTGCTGGCGCAAGCAGGATGAAAAGTCCGCCTTTTAGGGCGAATAAGTTTGCCCTGAGGCGCAGCCTTTTTTGCGGCAAGGGAGGAGAGCCTTTTCGGCGGGACAAGCTAAGGTGCTAGCATCCCGCTTCTAGGGGGAGAACATTGAGGATGCTGGCCAAGCTCTTCCCTGCGGTAGCAGCTCTGTTCTGCCTAGGTCTAGCTCCAACCGCCCTGGCCCAGACCTTCTCTGCCCAGCAGACGGTGCTCCTCGACAGCAAACAGAACAGCGCCACCCCTTTCCAAAGCAATGTCCTGCAAAACCTCGTCTTCGTCGTGCCCAATCCCCCAATGCGGCCCTTCGCTAGCAGGTGGGGTTGGCACAGCAGCCCCTTACCGCCCCCTGCTCCCATCACAATTCTAATTCTCAACTCCCAAGCCAACCTGTCCGCCGAGCAGGTCGAGTCCCAGAGCTGTGGCCAGCGCTGCCAGGGATCCCTGCGCCTGCCCTAAGGAAAAAGCTGACCAAGTCCGCAGTCCGGCCCGCGGCAAGGCTCGGATCCACTAGGGAGGGAGTTGATATAATTCAGGCCAATTGTTCACGGCTGGGCGGAATCTTTTTCTCTTTAGGGGTGTGAGGGATGAGGAACCGTTCCAGGCAACTCGGGCTCCAGCTTACTGCCGCGCTCACTTGGGGGATGAGCCTGCTGGCGGGAACTGCAGCTTGGGCGCAACCCCAGCCGGGCACCCTGGATCTGCACACCGGTGGCACCACGCCCACCCCACCCTCCCCCACCCCTACCCCCGCTGCCAGCGAGCCAGAAGTTTTGGTGGCAGAGGTGGTGGTTGAAGGAACCGATGACCCAGAGTTGATCGAGCAGGTTTACAAAGTCATTCGCACCCGCGCCGGCGAGGTCTCCACTCGATCCCAGTTGCGGGAAGACATCAACGCCGTGTTTGCCACCGGTTTCTTTGCCGATGTGCGGGCTGTGCCCTCCGATACCCCCCTGGGAGTGCGGGTTACCTTTGAGGTCAAGCCCAACCCCGTCCTCAAAGCCGTGCGCACAGAAGGGACAAAAGTGTTGGATCTGGAGGTGCTCCGGAAGGCTTTTGCTGAGCAAGAAGGACGGGTGCTCAACTTTGGCAAACTGCAGGCGGCAGTGGAGGAGATCGAGCAATGGTACGCCGACAAAGGCTACGTGCTAGCCAAAGTTATTGATGTACGCACTTCCGAAGACGGCACCCTCACCCTGGAAATTGCTGAAGGGGAGATCGAGGACATTCGCGTGCAGGGCAACACCAAAACCCGCGACTTCATCATCACCCGCGAGCTCAAGACCAAGCCGGGGGATGTGTTTAACCGCAACCAGATCCAGGAAGA
Organism: Synechococcus sp. R65.1; assembly: GCF_047461755.1. Taxonomy (NCBI): domain Bacteria; kingdom Bacillati; phylum Cyanobacteriota; class Cyanophyceae; order Synechococcales; family Synechococcaceae; genus Synechococcus; species Synechococcus sp. R65.1. Next base: position 57,342 of record NZ_JANSHU010000009.1, read on the forward strand.
TCTGCAGGCGGTTTTCAACCTTAACCTCTTTCAGGACGTGAATGTGGGCCTCAACCCTGGGCGGGATCCCGACAAAGTCGTGGTGGTGGTGAATGTGGAAGAGCGGCGCACCGGCACTTTGAGCGGGACCCTTGGCGTCAGCTCGGCCACAGGGGTCTTTGCCGGTCTCAGCGTCTCGGAAGAAAACTTGGGCGGCAACAACCAAAAGGCCAGCTTCAATGTGCAGGTGGGCACCAACGAAACTCTGTTCGACCTCAACTTCACCGACCCGCGCATTGCCACGCTGGAGATCCCCACCTCCTACAGTGTCAACATCTCCAACCAGCAGAGCTCCAGCTTTGTTTTCAACGAGGGATTGACTCTGCCCAACGGGGATCCCGTGCGCATCAACCGGCTGGGCGGCAGCATCACCTTCTCGCGCCCCCTTGGAGGGAATTGGCGGGCCAGCTTGGGTGCCCGCGTCCAATTTGTGGAAGCCCGCAACAGCAAAGGCGAGCAGGAGCGCTTTGATGTGCTGGGCAACCCGATTACCTTCAGCGCAAGCGGCCAAGACAGCTATACCAGCCTGCGGTTGGGCCTCATCCACGACACTCGCGACAACCTCAACACCCCCAGCCAGGGATCCGTCTTTCGCCTCTTCACCGAGCAGTCGGTACGTCTGTTCCAGAACGGCCTGAACGCCAACCGCCTCGAGGCCAGCTACAGTCAGTTCATTCCCGTCAAGCTCTTTGAAACGCGCAGCGAGCGGCCGCAAGTGCTGGCTTTTGACGTGCGGGCGGGCACTACCCTTGGCGACTTGGCTCCCTACGACGCTTTCCCTATTGGCGGAGGCAACTCGGTGCGGGGATTTTTCGAGGGCGGCATCGGCTCCGGCCGCAGCTTTGCCACTGCGACGGCGGAATTGCGCTTTCCCCTTTTCGACCCGGTGGGGGTAGTGGTTTTTGCCGACTACGGCACCGATCTGGGCAGCGGCGCGGCGGTCATCGGCAATCCGGCGGCGGTGCGCAACAAGCCCGGCAGTGGCCTAGGGCTGGGGGCTGGTATCCGCATCCAATCTCCCCTGGGGCCGCTGCGGATCGACTACGCCGTTGGGCAAGGAGAGGCCGGCCGGGCTCAACTGCACTTTGGCATCGGGGAGAAGTTCTAGCTAAAGGCTTGCTATGGTGGGAGCAGCACTTGTGGGGAAAAATCCATGCGCGGCTCCTTAGTTCTCTTGCTCTGCCTCAGCCTAGCCCTAGGTGGGTGTAGCCAGTTGGCACGGCTAGGCCTTGGCATCACCCCCATTGCCCAGATTGAGCAGGATCCCTCCCGCTACGCCAATGTCTACGTCCGTGGCCGGGTGGTCAACCAGATAGGGGTGTTCGGCCAGGGTGTGTACGAGATCCAAGACCACAGCGGCTCCCTCTGGGTCCTCACGGACAAGGGGCTGCCAGCTATGAACAGCACCATAACTGTGCGCGGCAAGGCCCAGGAAGGGATCCTGTTGGCAGGGCGCCGCTTTGGCGTGTCGCTGGTAGAAGTCGAGCGCTTCTAGCCGGCCCCGAGAGCTACCATGGAGACTCGGCCCGCCAAGGCTTTGGCAATCTGCTGGAGCGCCTGGGCCGAGGCAGACTTGGGCTTGTCAACAACAATAGGCTTGCCCGCATCTCCACCCTGGCGCAGAGCAATCTCCAACGGGATTCGTCCTAGCAGCGGAACCCCCAGCTCGCGGGCGGTGGTCTCTCCCCCTGCCGAGCCAAAGATATCGTACTGGCGATCCGGTAGGTCGGGGGGAATGAAGTAGCTCATGTTCTCCACAATGCCGAGGATGGGCACCCCCAGTTGCCGGAACATGTTCAAGCCCTTGCGGCTGTCGAGGAGGGCCACCGACTGGGGGGTGGTGACGATGACAGCGCCCGCTAGCGGCACCGCTTGGGCCAAAGTCAACTGGGCATCGCCAGTGCCGGGGGGCATGTCCACGAGGAGATAGTCCAACTCGCCCCACTGCACCTGGTAGAGAAACTGCCGGATGACGCCGTTGAGCATTGGCCCCCGCCAGATTACTGGCTGATCCCGTCCCACTAGGAGGCCCATCGACACCATCTTGACGCCGTAGTTTTCCAGGGGAAGGATCTCTTCGCTGCCGTCTTCCCGCTTGCGCACCCCTAGAGACCGATCCTGCAGCCCCAGCATCAGCGGCACATTGGGGCCGTAGATATCCGCATCCAGCAGCCCCACCTGCGCTCCGCTCTGGGCAAGGGCGACAGCTACATTGACCGCTACCGAGGTTTTGCCCACCCCTCCCTTGCCGCTGGAGATGGCGATGATGTTGCGCACGCCTGGGATGGGCTGCCGATTGGGCAGAGAGGGCGAGCGGGGGGTTTCTGCCGTAACGGTAACCTCGATGGTTTCAACGGGAGCCAGGCGGCGGATAGCAGCCTTGCACTCCTCGACGAGGAACTCCCGCAAGGGGCAGGCTGGTGTTGTCAGCACCAGGGTAAAGGCCACCCGCTCCGGCTCGACGCGGATATCCCGGATCATGTTCAGTTCCACCAGGCTGCGGCGTAGCTCCGGATCTTGAACCGGGCGCAAGGCTTCAAGGATAGCAGCAGCATCAAGGGTGGAGGTCGTCATGGGAGCTGAGGAGGTTGCTTCATATTCTTCACTCTAATCGGTTTTTCCAGCTCTTCTCGGCTAGCCCTCGGCCAACTGGCTGACCCAGGTCAGTTCTAGCTGTAGTCTGTTCTCGTGCCGGTATCTCAAGTTGTGAGGCTAGAAGGTATGGAAATCCGCCCTGCCAGGCCTGAAGATGCGCCCGCTTTGTTTAACCTCATCTGCGCCCTAGCCGAGTACGAGAAGCTGAGCCACTTGGTAACGGGATCCGCTGATCTATTGCGGCACCATTTGTTTGGCCCCGAAGCCTTTGCCTCGGCGTTGTTGGCAGAAGTGGAGGGGCAAGCGGTGGGGTTTGCTCTTTACTTTCGTCATTTTTCCACCTTCCTCACCCGGCCCGGACTCTACCTGGAAGATCTGTTTGTGCTGCCCGAATTCCGCGGCAGGGGCATCGGCAAGGCGCTCTTGGCACGGGTGGCTCAGGAGGCGGTGGCCAAAGGATACGGGCGGCTGGAGTGGATGGTTTTGGACTGGAACCAGCCGGCAATGGAGTTCTATCGGCGCTTGGGTGCCAAACAGCACCCTGAGTGGATTCTCCACCGTCTCAGCGGCTCTGACCTGGAAGCGCTCGCCCAGGCAGCTGCGCCCCCTCTCCCTTCTGCTGGGGGATCAATTTACCGGATCCCTGAGTCCAAGGGAGGCCAAGACTTCTATACTTGCGGCTGAGCTGTTTGCGTCAGCGGGCTGAAGCCCTTGGTTAAACAGAACATGAGTTCACCCCAAACCCTCACCCCCCAAGGGGCCGAAATCCTCTGTGTTGGCACCGAGTTGCTTTTGGGAGAGATTGCCAACACCAACGCCCAATATCTGGCAGCCGAGCTGGCCAAGCTCGGGATCCCGCACTACTACCAAACGGTGGTGGGGGATAACGAAACCCGCATCCACCAGGCCCTGGAGGTGGCCTGCCAGCGCTCCAGCCTGCTGTTAATCACAGGAGGCCTGGGGCCAACCCCGGATGATCTGACCCATGCGGCGCTGGCTTCCTTTTTTGGAGTGGAGATGGTGGAGCACCCCCAGCTCTGGGAGGAGATTCTGCGAAAATACGGCCAGCGCGGCCTTGTGCCCTCGCCTAGCAACCGCAAGCAGGCCTTTCTGCCCCGGGGAGCCGCCATCCTGCCCAACCCCCTCGGCAGCGCCTGTGGCCTCATTTGGCAGCCCCGCCCCAACCTGCATGTTCTCACCTTTCCCGGCGTGCCGCAGGAGATGCAGCGCATGTGGCAGGAGACGGCTGTACCCTATTTGCGCTCCCTCGGCTGGGGCAAGGAGGTCTTCTACAGCCGCGTGCTGCGCTACTGGGGCATCCCCGAATCGACCTTGGCCGAGCGGGTGGCCCCCTGGCTGGCCGGGGAAAATCCCACGGTCGCTCCCTACGCCAGCCAAGGGGAGGTGCGCCTGCGAGTTACTGGACGCGCTCCCACGCGCGAGGCGGCGGAGGCCCTGATTGCTCCAGTGGTGGAGCAGATTTTGCAGATTTCTGGAGAAGACTACTTTGGCAGCGATGAGGCCACCTTGGCCAGCGTGGTGGGGGAGCTGCTCCTGCAGCGGCGGCAGACCCTGGCGGTAGCCGAATCCTGCACCGGCGGGCTACTGGGGCAGTTGGTAACCGGGATCCCAGGCAGCTCGCGCTATTTCCTGGGCGGCATCGTTGCCTACGACAACCGCTTCAAGGAGCAGCTTTTGCGGGTAGATCCCAAGACGCTGCAGCAGCATGGAGCAGTTAGTGAGCCGGTAGCTGCCCAGATGGCCCTGGGGGCCAAGCAGGTTTTTGGCTCCGACTGGGCCCTGAGCATTACTGGCATTGCCGGCCCGGAGGGGGGCACTGCTGCCAAGCCGGTTGGCTTGGTCTATCTGGGCTTAGCTTACCCGGAGGGGAAAGTGGAAGTGTTGGAGTACCGCTTGGGTAGCCTGCGCGGCCGAGAGGGCGTGCGCTGGTGGAGCGCCCAAGCGGCGCTGGACTGTCTGCGGCGGCGCTTGCTCCGCTACCCCCTTTCGGGGGGATCCCCAGAGCCTAAGCTAGAGGAGCAGGCAGATCTCGGAGCAGGCCGATGAACCCCGCGGAGGCGGGCAAGGAGGCCCTACGGCAGGGCCGCTTTCAAGAAGCTATCCAACTTCTTGAGGACTATTTGGCCCAGGTTCATCACGGGGGCCAGGGAGGGGGGATCCCAGCAAGTAGGCAAGTCCTGGAAGCCCAGATGAATTTGGTGCGGGCCTACCATCAGCTAGGCCAAGCAGAGAAGGCGCGGGCGCTTTGTCTAAAACTGCTGCAGCATCCGGATCCTCAGGCGCGAGACTGGGCCCAAAAAATCCTGTCCCGTCTGCCCCAAACGGCGGAAAAACCCGCTGCTTCCCCCTCCTCCAGCCGCCAACGGGCCAGTCAAGTAGGCTTAAGGATCCCCTTGCCGGCGGAGGCCGGTTCTCTAGGATGGGCCAAGTGGGGATCCCTGGCTGTGGGCCTCCTCTTCCTCTGGTGGCTGAGTTTTGGGCTGGTGGGCAGCCACCTGGATTTTGGGCGGCTGAGTTTTCCGCGGCAGCTTTGGTTTTTGCAGGGGTTGCTGCCCTGGCTGCGCAACGGCTTACGCTGGCTGGTGGCTGGCAGCCTGGCGGTTAACTTTGGCGTAGGCCTGCTCTTTTTTGCCCCCTGGCTCCTGGATCACCTGCACCAGCGGCTGCACAGGTTGCGCTGGGCCAGCCTGAGAGAACTCGAGCGCCACAGCCCCGAGGCAGCTCGCCTGCTGCAGCGCCTCTGCGCCCAGAAGCACCTCAAACTGCCGCGCCTGGGGGTGATTCCAGAAGGGGGACCACTGGCCTTTGTCTACGGCACTTTTCCCGATGGCGGCCGCATCGTGGTCACCCAGGCCCTCTTGCAGCAGCTTGCCCCTGATGAGATTGCCGCCGTCTACGCCCAGGCCCTGGGGCGGATCGTTAACGGCGACATCCTGGTCATGACCCTGCTGGGATCCCCCCTGCAGTTGGTTTACCTAGCCCTGGAGCAAGTAAGCCACCTGGGGAGCCAACGGCGGGATCTCATTGGACACGCGGCTCCCCTGCTCTACCTGATCTACACGGTGCTTTCCTACCCCCTGTTTTTCCTCTCCCGCCTGGGCACCTACCACGCCGATCACTTCGCGGTCGAGGCCACGGGCAACCCCAACGGGCTAATGGCCGCTCTGCTCAAGTCGGCTGCTGGCCTGCAGGAGGCTCACAAAAACGACCGCCGCCCCTCCTCGCTGTTGCACTGCACCCGCCTCTTTAGCCTCCTGGACTTCAAAACTACCGCTGCCGCCAGTGCCGCTGTCCGCTTGCAGGATCCCGCCCAAGCCAGCCAGGTCTTCCGCTGGGAGCAGCTCAACCCCTGGGCCCGTTGGATGCAGCTCAATTCCAGCCATCCCCTGCTGGGACAGCGCTTTCAGGTTTTGGGGGAATACGCGCAGCGGCTGCGCCTTTTGCCGGAGCTAAGCCTAGTCAAGCCAAAGGAGGGAGGGGCTCTTCAAAAGGCTCGCTTCTGGGCGGATCTGGCTATCTACGCTGCCGAAGTGGTCGGCATGGTTATGGGCTGGCTGGTGGGGCTAATCCTCTACCTAGGGCTGCAAGATCGCCTTGATCCCAAGATCATTGCCGCGGCTGCGGTGGTGGGCTATGGGATGGGCCTGTGGGCCAAGGCAGGGCTCATGTACCGAGGACCTCTGTTGCCCCAGCCCACTGCAGTGCTCGGCTTGCTGGCTGATCCGGACGCGGATCCCTGCCGCAGTCAGCCGGTGGAGCTGGAAGGCGAGCTGCTGGGATTGGGACCAACTGGCTATCAACTGGGAGCAGAGCTCAAGCTCCAGGATGCCACCGGCCTGATCCCCCTGCGCTTCACCTCTCCCCTGGGACCGCTGGGCAATGTCTTTTCCGGCCTAAAGCCCCTCCGCGCCCTCATGGGCCGGCAGGTCAAGGTGGTGGGCTGGTTCCGCCGCGGCAACACCGCCTGGGTGGATCTGGCCTATGTCCAGACAGGAGCAACTCGCCTCCACAGCCGTCCCCGCCTGTGGCTGCTGCTCCTTGGCCTGGGGTTTGTCCTCCTCGGCCTTTGGGGGGCCTTCTATTTCCCCAACCTGCGCTTTTACCTCCGCTAGCGGCGAGAGGGCACTAACTGGGCCTTGCGCAGTCGCACCGACTGGGGGGTGACCTCCACCAGCTCGTCCTCACCAATGTATTCCAGGGCTCGCTCCAGAGTCATCTCCACCGGCGCCTGTAGCTGCACCAGCTCTTCTCCCGTTGAGGCGCGATGGTTGGTTAGGTGTTTGGTCTTGCAGACGTTTAGCTCCAGATCCTGGGGTCGGTTGTGCTCACCCACAATCATGCCCTTGTAAACGCGGGTGCCCGGCTTAATGAAGAACACGCCGCGGTCCTCCGCATTCTTCAGGGCATAGGTGGTGGCCACTCCCTCTTCAAAGGCAATGAGCACGCCGTTGCGGCGAGTCTCCAGCCCTGAGGTGAGAGGACGGTACTCCAAAAAGCTATGGCTCATGATCCCTTCGCCGCGGGTGATGCGGACAAACTCGCTGCGAAAGCCAATGAGCCCCCGCGCCGGGATGACGAACTCCAACTGGGCCCGACCGTCCGCGCCCACTCTCATGTTCTGCATCTCTCCCCGCCGCTCTCCCAGCCGTTCGATGCAGGCGCCCACTGCCGCTTCCGGCACATCCAACACCAAAAGCTCATAGGGCTCGTAGGGCTGGCCGTTGACTTCGCGGAAGATCACCTTCGGCTGGCCAACCTGGAACTCGTAGCCCTCCCGCCGCATGGTTTCCAGCAAAATGCCCAGGTGCAGTTCGCCTCGCCCCGACACCAAAAAGCAATCTGGGGACTCGGTCTCCTCCACCCGTAGCGCCACGTTGGTTTCCAGCTCCCGCATCAGGCGCTCCCGCAATTGCCGCGAAGTAACAAAGGTGCCCTCCTGGCCGGCAAAGGGAGAGTCGTTGACGCAGATCCTCACCTGCAGCGTCGGCTCGTCCACCTTGATCAGCGGCAGGGCCTGGGGGTTTTCGGGAGAGGTGAGGGTGTGGCCAATGTGGGCCTCGGCAAACCCCGCCACCGCCACAATATTGCCGGCAGTGGCTTCTGTTAGCTCAATGCGCTCCAGGCCTTGGAAGCCAAACAGCTTGGTTACCTTGCCCTTAGCAATCGACCCGTCTTCTTTGACCACCGCCAACTGATCCCCAACCCGAATGGTGCCGTTGTGGATCTTGCCAATCACAATCCGGCCCAGGTATTCCGAGTGCTCCAGCGTCGTGACTTGCAGTTGCAGCGGCTTGGCGGGATCCCCCACTGGCGGCGGCACGTATTTGAGGATGGCCTCAAAGAGAGGCCTCATGTCGAGAGGGCCGCTGTAGTTGCCTGCAAGGAAAGCTTTGAGGTCAGCTTCTTCCAGGGCAAAACCCCGTAGTCCCGAGGCAAATAGGTAGGGGAAGTCGCACTGGTCTTCGTCAGCGCCTAGCTCCAGAAACAGATCCAACACTTTGTCGATGACCTTGTAGGGCTCGGCCTGAGGCCGATCAATTTTGTTGACCACCACGATTGGGCGCAAGCCCTTCTCCAAGGCCTTACGCAACACAAAGCGGGTCTGAGGCATCGGGCCCTCGTTGGCATCCACAATCAGCAGACAGCCTTCCACCATGCCCAGCACCCGCTCCACCTCCCCGCCAAAGTCGGCGTGGCCGGGAGTATCGACGATGTTGATCAGGGTTTCGCCATAGCGAACGGCGGTGTTCTTTGCCAGGATGGTGATGCCCCGCTCCCGCTCTAGGGCGTTGCAATCCAGCACGCAGGCGGGAATGTCTCCTTCCGCCCGCAGGGCTCCTGCCTGGCGCAACAGGGCATCCACGAGGGTGGTTTTGCCGTGGTCAACGTGGGCAATGATGGCAATGTTGCGGATAGGGATCGGCATAGCCCTCAATCCGTAGAAAAACTTACCCCCAGCCTTTCCTGGGGGTGCCTCTACAACTCTAGCGCAAAGAAGTGTTACATC
>NZ_JANSHU010000009.1:66103-91742 GCF_047461755.1 Synechococcus sp. R65.1
CTCAATCCGTAGAAAAACTTACCCCCAGCCTTTCCTGGGGGTGCCTCTACAACTCTAGCGCAAAGAAGTGTTACATCACCCAGAGAATTGGCTCGCCAGCTCCGCCCAAGCGTGCTCTACCGCTCTGAAAGACTTATACAACCCCGGACAAAAGCGGACTTTTGCTCCAGCTTGAGGCTTTTTTCCTGCTTCCACGACCCATAGCTAGCAGCAGAGCCCACCTCCACTACCCCACCAAAGGGATCTGCACAGGCGTGACTTCCCGTCAAGCTGACGGTAGCTGCCCCTTGCTCTTGATCGAGCACACAGGCTAAAGACAGAGCCAACTTTAGCCTAAGTAAAATGCCTACCAGCAGAAATGCAGCCGCTTGCCTACTAGCTTAGCTGATCCACGTTGAGGCAGGAGGTGCGTTGGGGAGGTTGCACATTGTGCCGCAAAGTAGCGAACTGTCCGGTAGGTCGAGGACTAGAGGAAAGCCCCCGCCTCACATATCAGCCCCGCGCAGGTAAAGCACCAAAATGACCGCCGGCCCTGCCAAGACAATCAAGGCAAGCAGCGCCAACTGCACGAACACTTCGTATTGCCCGAACATAGCCCCAAATCCCGTAGCCTACTTGTGTATCCTAAGGTCCGCTGTTGCCTGAAGATGAGGGGACTGTTGCAATTCTTTAAAACCTAGCGCTCCTGCTGGGCCTGAAAGGGCATGGGATCGAGGTTAAAGAGTTCCTGCAGAATTTGCATCGCCTTCCGTCGGGCCTCGATGTCCCGTTTGGCCCGCAGTTGCACCATAGGGTCATGCAGGATCTTGTTGACGATGCCACGGGTGAGGGCGTCGATGACCTCCAGGTGCTTCTCGGCAAAGTCCTTGCCCAGCCGGGAGAGAGCTTTCTCCATCTCCTGCTCGCGGATAGACTCCACCTTGTGGCGCAGGCTGGAAATGGTGGGCACTGTTTCCAGAGAACGCCACCACTCCATGAACTGCTCCACCTCTTCTTCGATCAAGGCCTCGGCCGCCAGGGCCAGCTTTTGCCGTTGGGCGCGGTTTTCTTCCACGACGCGAGAGAGGTGATCTACGTTGAACAGCCGCACCCCTCTAAGCTTTTCTACCTCGGGATCGATGTTGCGGGGCACGGAGATATCCACCAACAGCAGCGGCTGATCCGGCTGCAGCACTTCCACTAGTTGGGCGTAGGTAAGGATGGGCTGGGTGGCGCTGGTGCTGGTGAAGACCAGATTGGACTCCGCCACGCTGTTGAGCAACGACTCCCAAGGCAGGACTTGGATTGGTTGCTCAAATTGCTGGGCTAGCGCTTCTGCCCGCTCTAAGGAGCGGTTGACTAGGGTAATATCCACCGCTCCCTTGGCCAGAAGGTGCTGCAGCAAGAGGCGGGCCATTCTCCCTGCTCCCACGACGGTAACCTTGCCCTGGGAAAGCGATCCCTGCTCTTGCAGGGCCAGCTCCACGGCTGCCGAGCTAATGGACATGGCGCCGGTGCCGATCCCCGTCTCCGCGCGGACGCGCTTGCCGGCAGTGATGGCTGCCTTGAAGAGGCGGTTGAGGATGCGATCCGTGCCGTTGCAAGCCTGGCCCAGTTGTTGAGCCTTTTTCACTTGCGACAAGATCTGCCCCTCTCCCAGCACCAAGCTCTCCAGCCCGGCCGCCACCCGCATCAAGTGGGTCACCGCATCTTGGTAGAGCAGGGTAAACAGGTGGGGACGCAGTTGGGGCAGGGGGATCCCCTTTGCCTCCGCCAAAAACTGCATCGTCTGCCGCACCCCGCTTTCGGTTTCTGGCGTAACGATGTAGACCTCCAGCCGGTTACAGGTGCTGAGGATTGCTGCTTCCTCAATGCGGGGGTGGGCACGGAGCTGCTGGATCCTCTCTCCCACCTCCGCCTCCCCAATGCTGAGGCGCTCCCGGATCTCCACAGGAGCTGTGCGATGGCTAAGACCGACAACCGCGATAAACATGCCTCCCCGTCGTCTCTAGACCACTGATTGTTAAATCTCTAAACAAAGGCAAACCTTGCCCAAAACAAGAATAGCCTAGAGCCTAAGCAAAGCGTCTTACCTGTCTTGGCTGCAGCAAGCTTAGGTAACTTTTCTCAGACTACCTAAACCCTAAGACCAGTATCGGATCGGTTTTGCCAGATTTTGCTGAAGAGTTATTACGTTTTTTCGGGGTCGGCCTTGATAGATTTTTTAACGTTCTCCCAAGCAGAAGGGCGACCTTCCCCAGGGAAAGCCGCCCTCGTCACTGGGAAGAGCTAGGAGGGGATCCGTCAGCGCAGTTGCAGGGCGGGGGGCTGCTGGCCCTCCTTCAGGTGGATGGTGTCCACAAAGCGCACGGTGCGGGATTGGCTAGAAATCACCAGCGTTTCCGTACGCGCTCCACCCCCGAAGAAGCGCACTCCCCGTACCAGATCCCCATCGGTGATACCGGTGGCCGCAAAGAGCAGCTCTTTGCCGCTGGCTAGCTCCTCACACTCCCATACCTTATCGGGATCCTCAATGCCCTTTTCTTTTAGTTCTCGCCGAGTCTCTTCTACCGGTGGCAGGTAGGTGCCCGCCTGCACCACTTCGGGATCGTAGATGAGCCGCCCTTGGAAGTGAGCGCCCAGACAGCGCAGCGCCGCTGCCGAGATCACTCCCTCGGGAGCCGCTCCAATCCCCATCAGGGCATGGATACCTGTGCCGCTGAACGCCACTGCCAGAGCTGCCGAGAGGTCGCCGTCGGTAATTAGCTTCACCCGCGCCCCTGCCTCGCGGATTTGGCGGATGAGATCGGTGTGGCGCTTGCGATCCATGACCACTACCGTTAGGTCCGCCACCTCCCGACCCAGGCTTTCGGCAATGATCTTGAGGTTCTTTTCTGGCGGATAGTCCAGGTGGACTTTGCCCTTGGCCTGGGGCGGGGCCGCTAGTTTTTGCATGTAGATGTCCGGGGCGTTGAGAAGGCCGCCTTTCTCGGAGATGGCCAGCACCGCCATGGATCCGTTCTGGCCTTTGGCTACCAGGTTGGTGCCCTCGCAGGGATCCACAGCAATATCGATCTCCACCAGCTCTTCCACGCGACAGAACTGCTCGGCGTCGGGACGGGTGCAGATCCCCACTTCCTCCCCGATGTAGAGCATGGGGGCCTCGTCGCGGGTTCCCTCCCCAATGACGATTCGACCGCGCATGGGGATCTGGTTGAGTTTCTCCCGCATGGCTTCTACGGCTGCTTGGTCAGCGGCCTTGTTGTCCCCCTTGCCCATCCAGCGGGCGGCAGCAATGGCAGCCTGTTCCACCACTTCGATGATCTCGAGCCCCAACTTGTTGTCCACGGTATGCCCCCCTTGGAACGATGAAGGCCAACTTCAGTAAGGATCTCTTCAAACTCTCTCCCAGTTTACCAGGGCAGGCTTCTTCTCGAGATCTTTATCCCCACCTTGAATAACCTGAGAGAACAAATCGCCAAAAGTCAAGCGCAAAGAGCGATCCCCGTCCCAGCCGCTGGCTATTGTCGGCTGGGGATCAAGGATGATAGCCTGTCCTAAAGGGCAATAAGTTTTTCTTAAGGGAATTAAAAAACAGCAATGAAAGGATACGTTTATGTCAACCGCTCTGGCCGGGTTCAGGTAATCCGGACGATCCCTGGCCACTGGGAGCGCACCCTCTTCCCGGGCCAGTATGCCCTCTTCGAGGCAGAGCCCGACGACTACCTAGAAGTCTATAGCTACTGCTGCGCCACTACCATCTTGGAAGAGCGCCGCCCCTGCCGCTGGCTGCTGGATTCTTCCCTTCCTGAAGTAGAAGCCCATCCTTGGCTGCCCCCCCATTTGGATACCTTGGCAGATGCTGTAAATGGGTGAGGGACAAGAGGTTGTCGGGTCGGTTTAGCTTGCCTAACCCGCAAGACAAACTCATTATGAGTATGGTATGTTGATTGTAGTTTACATTTGCACCTTAGCGGAAGGAGGGTCGACCTCATGTCTCAGCAAGGATGTCTGCGGGTGGGGCAGCTAGCTCCCGATTTTTCGGCCACGGCCGTTTACGACATGGAATTCAAGACGGTGAGGCTCTCTGACTACAGGGGCAAGAAGTATGTGGTGCTGCTCTTTTACCCCTTGGACTTTACCTTTGTCTGCCCGACCGAGATCACGGCTTTCAGCGATCGCTACGACGAGTTTGCCAAGTTGGACACGGAGATCCTCGGCATCTCGGTGGATAGCGAGTACTCTCACCTGGCCTGGATGCAAACCGACCGCAAAGCTGGCGGGGTGGGCGAGCTGAGGTATCCGCTGGTCTCCGACCTGAAGAAAGAGATCAGCGCCGCCTACAATGTCCTGGATCCGGCGACGGGGGTGGCGCTGCGCGGCCTGTTTATCGTCGACAAGGAAGGGATCCTCCAGCACGCCACCATCAACAACCTGGCCTTCGGCCGCAGCGTGGATGAGACCCTGCGCACCCTGCAGGCTATCCAGTATGTCCAATCCCACCCCGATGAAGTTTGCCCAGCCAACTGGCAGCCCGGCCAGAGAACCCTAAAGCCCGACCCGGTCAAATCCAAGGAGTTCTTCGCGGCAGTTGCCAAGTAGACCAGGAATGCCAGACCTTGCGGCTCCGGCTCCAAGTGAGCTGGAGCTTTTTTAAAGAGGTGCAGACAGACAAAAGGGATCCCCTGAGCCTGGCAGGGGATCGGACAAGACCAAGGCTGCCAACCAAATTAGTCCCAGGGCTTGCCGTTGGTGAACTTGTAGGTAACGGGCTCGCGGTTTTTGCCGATGCTGTGATCTACCTTGCCGACGGGCTGGCGACCCTCGTTAACTTTTTCAGGGAAGACGCCATCTTTGGGATGCACCAGCTCCGGCTGTCCCCCTGCCGGAATGCGGAAGATCTGGTAGTCGTTGATCTTGTATTCAGATCTCAGCTGGGCCCCAAGAGCCAGGCACTGCTCCTTGCGGGCGAAAGTGAGGTAGTTCTTACCCTCCACCATCTCAGCAGCCCCGCCCGTGGGCATCTCAAACACCTGCCCTGGCTTGCCAGTCCAGGTGATGACGTATTTCTCTTCGGTCTCGGCTGCGCTCAACAGCCCTCCGGTAGATCCCCCGAAGAGGGGGAGCTTAGCGCCCTGCCGGGGATCGCCTTCCATCACAGCCATAGCCTCCCTTCTCGTTGTAGTTAGCGTTGTTTGGGCCGCGCTTGGGATAGCGCGCAGCACTTTGAATCTACCACTGACTTGATCTTTGACCTCAGAGCCGGCCAGGAACTGTAATTTTTCGTAGCAGAGCTAGCTTCGCTGAAGATAATTAGCTCTCCTAGGCCAGCTCCAGAAAAGCTCCCATGCGGCGAAACTTTTGGTAACGCTCTTCCCGCAACTCCCGCCCGCTCAGCCTGGAAAGTTCCTTGAGGTGTCTTAGGAGAGCCTCTTTGAGGGTTTGGGCAGCTTCCAAAGGGGCGCGGTGGGCACCCCCCACTGGCTCTGGCAGGATCTCGTCAATGACCTCCAGTTGCAGCAGATCTTGGGCAGTAATGCGCAGGGCTGCTGCCGCCTGGGGTGCTTTTTTGGCATCTTTCCAAAGGATGGCTGCACAGCCCTCTGGTGAGATTACCGAATAGACGGCGTGTTCAAACATCAGAATGCGATTGCCCACCCCAATGGCCAAGGCCCCCCCGGATCCCCCTTCGCCAATCACCGTACAGATAATGGGGATCTCCAGCTGAAACAGCGTCCGCAAGTTGGTGGCAATGGCCTCCCCCTGGCCCTCAGCCTCGGCCTTAACTCCTGGGTAGGCCCCTGGCGTGTCGATAAAGGTCAAAAGGGGCAGACCAAAGCGGTGGGCATGCTCCATGAGCCGCAGGGCTTTGCGGTAGCCAGCAGGGTTGGGCATGCCGAAGTTGCGGTGGATGTTGTCTTTGGTGTCGCGGCCCTTTTGGTGGCCGAGGATCATCACCGGCTGATCCTCCAGCTTGGCTAGGCCGCCGACAATGGCCGGATCGTCCTGGCCGTGGCGATCCCCGTGCAGCTCAAACCAATCGTCGCAGATGGTCTGCACATAGTCCAAGGTGGTAGGGCGACGGGGATGGCGGGCCACCTGCAGCCGCTCGACAGGTGTGAGCTGCCTGAAAATCTCGCGGCGCAGCTCTTCGGCTTTGGCCTCCAGTTGGCGAATCTGCTCAGAAGCATCAATGTCGTTTTCTTCAGCCAAGGCCCGAATCTCCTGGATGCGCTGCTCGAGAGCGGCAACAGGCTGCTCAAACTCCAGCAGCAAGCGGTCGCTAGACTTGCTCATACTGTGTTGGCCAAACCTCGGGAGTCTGCTCAGAGATGGGGAGGTCAGGCTTTGATCTTCTCACATGCAGATCGGGTAGGCCAGAGGGAGTTGCCCTGGGGGATCCTTCTCTAGGGTTTTTTGATTTTGAATGGGAAAGGATCCCTTGGGTTGGCGGGTTCTCTTCCCATGAAGGCTGTTGTCAGAGAGGGGGGATCAACAGGCTGCCTTGGAGAGCAGTCTTTGCCAACTCGGATGCCTCTCCTGCTAGCGCCGGCGGGGGACTGGGAGTGTGCCAAGGCAGCGGTGGAAAACGGAGCCGACGCCATCTACTTCGGACTGGAACGGTTCAATGCTCGCCTGCGCGCCCGCAACTTTACGGAGGCGGACCTACCAGAACTAATGGCCTGGCTGCACCAGCGCGGCGTGAGGGGCTACGTCACTTTAAATACCTTGGTCTTTCCTGAAGAGCTGGAGGAGGCGGAACGGTACATCCGCGCGATGACGGCAGCAGGGGTAGACGCGGTCATCGTGCAGGATGTCGGCATTGCGCGCCTGGTTCGACATCTTTCTCCCGACCTGCCCATCCACGCCTCAACACAGATGACTATTACCAGCGGCGTGGGAGCGGAGTTTGCTGCCGAGCTGGGCTGTGAGGTGGTGGTGCTGGCGCGGGAGTGTTCCCTCAAGGAAATAGCCAAGATCCGCGCCCATCTGGAAGAGAAGGGATCCCCCATTGCTCTGGAGGTGTTTGTCCATGGGGCCCTGTGCGTGGCCTACTCCGGGCAATGTCTGACCAGCGAGGCGCTGGGGAGACGCTCGGCCAACCGCGGGGAGTGCGCCCAGGCCTGTCGCCTGCCCTACGAGCTGGTGGTGGACGGGGTTCGCCGCGATCTGGGAGAGAAGCGGTATCTACTTAGCCCCCAAGATTTAGCTGGCTTGGAGGTGTTGCCGGAGCTAGTCAAGCTAGGGATCCACTGCTTGAAAATTGAGGGCCGCCTAAAATCCCCAGAATATGTAGCCAGCGTAACGCGCATCTATCGGCGGGCCTTGGACGCCTTGGGGGCAGGGCAGGCGTGGCAGCCCTCAGCCCAGGAATGGTATGAGCTGGAGATGAGCTTTTCCCGCGGCCTGTACACCGGCTGGCTGCGAGGCATCAACAACCAAAAGCTGGTGCACGCCCGTTTTGGCAAAAAGCGCGGCGTTTACCTAGGGCAGGTGGTGAGGATCGAGGGGGATCAGGTGGGAGTGCGCCTGGAAGCTCCCCTCAAGGCGGGGGATGGCGTGGTGTTTGACCAGGGGGAGCCAGAGCTGCCGGAGCAGGGGGGACGAGTTTACCGCGTGCACCAGAAGCAGGGGTTGGCCTGGCTGAGCTTTGCCCAGGGGGCAATTGACCTCAAACGCCTGCGGGTAGGGGATCGCCTCTGGAAGACCAGCGACCCAGAGCTGGACAAGCGCCTGCGCCAGAGCTATGCCGGGGATCAGCCGCGCTTCCGCCGCCCCGTCCACCTGGAAGTCCATGGCCAGGCCGGACTGCCCCTGACCCTCATCCTGCGCGATGAAGAGGGCCACGTGGTGCAGGTGGATTCCCCCATGCCTTTGCAGCCCGCTCGCCAGCAGCCCCTCACCGACGAGAAGCTGCGACAGCAACTGGGCCGCCTGGGAGGTACGCCCTTCCGGCTGGGATCCCTGCACAATGCCCTGGAGGGGGAGGTGATGCTGCCGGTCAGCGTCCTCAACCAGATGCGGCGCCAGGCAGTGGAGCAGTTGCAAGCGCTGCGAGCCCGGCCCCGCCGCTGGCAGCTCAATCCTGACGCCCACTGGCAAGACCTGCTGCCTCCCCTAGAGCCAGCCGAGCCGGGATTGCCCCAGCTGGTGGTGTTGGTGCGGGAGCCGGCCCAGTTGTCGGCGGCAATTGCCTGTGGCATCCGCCAGATCTACCTGGAGTTTGAGGATCCCCGCCGCTACCGGGAAGTTATCCGCGCTACCAAAGCTTCTCACCCCGAGGTGGAGCTGTGGGCGGCCCCGCCCCGCATCACTAAGCCGGGGGAAACTTGGATTCTAAAACAGGTGCTGGCGGCAGGAGCCGATGGCTATCTGGTGCGAAACTACGACCACCTACGCTTTTTCGCCAACCAGCGCTGCATCGGCGATTTTTCCCTGAACGTGGCCAATCCCCTCACCGCCCACTATTTCAAAAGCCGCTACCGCCTGGAGCGCCTGACGGCCTCCTATGACCTCAACCATGAGCAACTGGGATCCCTGCTGCAGGCTGGCCCTGCCCATTGGTACGAGGTTACTATCCACCAGCACATGCCCATGTTCCACATGGAGCACTGCGTCTTCTGCGCCTTTTTGTCCAGTGGCACGGATTACACCAACTGTGGCCGCCCCTGCGAAAAGCACGAAGTAAGGCTGAGGGACAGGGCCAATGTGGAGCACATTTTGAAAGCCGATGCTGGCTGCCGCAACACCCTCTACAATGGCAAAGCCCAAACTGGGGCAGAATATGTGTCGCAGCTCCTGGCGCTGGGGTTGCAATATCTGCGCATTGAGTTCTTGCAGGAGTCTGCCGAGCAGGTTCAGCAAACCCTACGCTGCTATCAACAGCTCCTCCAGGGCCAGATGAGTGGCTCTCAACTGTGGCGGGAGCTAAAGCTGTACAGCCAGTTGGGGGTAACAAGGGGCTCTCTGGAAAGTTGAGGTCAATCTATGCCCTTTTGGCCGCCGCAGATCCTCCCCTCTGCCCTCTACCCCCTTCTGCAGCAGGGCCTCAAGACCCTTTTTCCTGAGGCTCTCTGGGACTTACCGCCAGATCCTCAGAAGCGACAGGTGGCCCTTACCTTTGACGATGGCCCTCACCCTGAATACACGCCGACCCTGTTGCAAGTTTTACAGGAGTTTCAGGTACCAGCCACCTTCTTTGTGTTGGGGGAACGGGTGCAGCGCTGGCCCCACCTGGCCCGGAAAATCCGCCAACAGAGCCACGGCATTGGCCTGCACGGCTGGCAGCACCGCTCGTTTACCCAGCTTAGCCGAGGCGAACTGCTACAGAGCTTGCGACGCAGCCAGGATACCCTCGTGGCTGCCTGTGGCGGCACCCCAGAAGAGTATCGGGCCGTGCGCCCCCCCAACGGTCTCTTCTGGCCCCGGACGCTAACCGACTTGCGCTCCTGGGGGTATCTACCGGTGATGTGGAGTGTGGTGCCGGAGGATTGGCTCTGCCCGCCGGTGGCCGTGGTGGTGGAGCGGGTGCTCAACCAAGTGCGGCCCGGCTCCCTGATTGTGCTCCACGACGGCGTCCAGGGGGGATCTCAGGTAGCCGAGGTAGTCCGCCGTTTGATCCCGGCCTTGGGGGAGCAAGGGTTTGACTTTGTCCGCCTGCCCCTTTCTGGCAATCTTCCCAGTTGCAGAGGAGATTGAATACAGTGAAAGGCAGCGATAGGGAGGGCAAGCCATGGGCGTGCGCAAGATCATCTACGGCATTTTCGGGCAGCGAGCCGGCAGCCTCATCGTGGGCACGTGGAATTGGCTTTGGGGGCTGCCGGTGGAAAAAGGCGGGGCAGAGGCAGTGGCGGTGGCCGAAGAATCGGTGCGAACCATGCAGGAGACTGTGCAGCGTCTCACCGAAGCCGTCGCCACCCAGGTAGCTGCCTACCAGCGGGCCGAGCAAAAGTACATGCAAAAGGTGCGGGAGTACCAGGCGCTGGAGAACAAGGCTCGCCTGGCCATGCAACGGGGGGATCAAGAAGCCGCTCGCCTAGCTATGGCCGAAGCCCTGCGCATTGAGGCCGCTCTTGGCCCGCTCAAGGAACAAGTGGAAACTGCTGAGCGCTATGTCAAGGCTGCCAAGGAAAAGCTGGCCCGGGAAAAAGAGCGTCTGGCCCTCTACAAGCGCGAGCTGAGCAACCTCAAAGACATCTACGAGGTGAACAAAGCCCTTGAACAGATGACCCGCGTTAACAACGCCTATAGCATTGACTCGGCCAAGTCCCAATTTGAGGCGGCCAAGAACGCCATCCAGGCTCGCCAGCTCAAGGTCCACGCCCTCAGCGAGCTCTCCGAGGATCGCAGCGAGCAACTTGCCGCCCAGCTTGACGAAATGGCTCTTGAGGACGAGATCTCCCGCCGCCTAGCTATGCTCAGTGGCCAGGGGGGCAGCCCCGCCAAGATGCCCTTGCCGGATCTGGACTTCGAGAAGCGCTCTTGATCACGTGTCCTAGCGAGGCTTTGCTTTATTCGTGGGTAAAGTCGGCTTCTGGCACCTGGCTTGTCTCGGAACCAGCAGCCACCGCTTGCAGGGGCACTGCCTGCGGCACTTGTACGATCTGGGGTGTAAAGACAAAGAGGTTGTACACGGTGTTGCGGCGGATGTTGTCCAGCATCTCTAGGAACAGCTCGTAGCCCTCGTTCTTGTATTCGATGAGGGGATCCCGCTGGCCATAGCCGCGCAGGCCCACCGCTTCCCGCAGCGCCTCCATCTGTTGCAAGTGCTCCCGCCAGAGGGTATCCACCTGCTGCAACAGGAAAAAGCGCTCAGCCTTCCGCATCAGGCCAGGCTCAAAGGTATCCAAGAAGGCCTCTTTGGCCTCGTAGGCCATCTCCGCCTGTTTGATCAGGTAGTCGAGGATTTCCTGATAGGAGAGATCCCGTAAGTCCTCAACCTTGAGGTTGTCTTTGAGCAGGGGAACGAACTCCTGCATCTTGGCCGTCAGCTTGTCGATTTCCCACTCCTCCGGCGGCAGCTCCGGGTTGACGTGGGCTTGCACGATCTCCTCAACGGTCTTGCGCACGTAGTCCAGGATCTTGGGTTTGAGGTTCTCCCCTTCCAGAATGCGCCGCCGCTCCGAGTAGATAGCCCGCCGCTGGTTGTTGAGAACCTCGTCGTATTCAAACACCTGCTTACGCAGGTCAAAGTAGTACACCTCCACCTTGCGCTGGGCATTTTCCAGGCTCTTCGACAGGAGCGGGTGCTCGATGGGCATGTCTTCGTCTACCCGGAACATGTCCATCAGCTTGGCCACCCGTTCGCCACCGAAGATCTTGAGTAGGTTGTCTTCCAGGCTGAGGAAAAACCGCGAGGAGCCAGGGTCTCCTTGCCGGCCGGCGCGGCCGCGCAGCTGGTTGTCGATGCGGCGGGACTCGTGGCGCTCCGTGCCAATGACATGCAAGCCCCCCAGCCGCACCACCTCCTCGTGCTCGGCCTCTGTGACCTTTTCGTACTCGGCCTTGATGCTGTTGTAGACCTCTCGCAGTTGCAAGATCAGGGGATCCTGCACCGGCGCCTTCTCCGAGGCCACTGCGATGAGATCTTCCACTACCAGCTCCGGCAGGCGGTTTAACCCATACTTGGCCACTGCGGCTGCCACCACCTCGTCCAAAGCCTGGCTGGTGCGAGCTGAGAGCTCACAGGGGTAAAAGTTGGGGGAGACCACCGTCCAGGACTTTTTCGGCTTGGGCGAGGCTGGGCCAAACCCTTGACCGCCGCCGCGGCTTGTCGTGGAGGCCGATCCCAGGGGGTTGTCGGGATCCAGCTGCACCAGCTTGGGCATCAGCCGTTCCCGCAGCTTGAGGCGGGCCATGTATTCCGCGTTGCCACCCAAGATGATGTCCGTGCCCCGCCCAGCCATGTTGGTAGCAATGGTTACGGCACCTTTGCGACCCGCCTGAGCAATGATTTCCGCCTCCCGCTCCACGTTCTCCGGCTTGGCGTTGAGGAGGTTGTGGGGGATCCCTCTTTCCTTGAGCATGGCCGAGAGGCGTTCGGATTTTTCCACGCTGGTGGTTCCCACCAAAACGGGCCGCCCCTTGGCGTGCATGTAGGCAATCTCCTCGACCACCGCCTTCCACTTGGCGTTTTCAGTCTTGTACACCAGGTCAGGGGCATCTATGCGGCGAATGGGGCGGTTGGTGGGGATAACAGTCACTTCGAGGTTGTAGGTTTTAACAAACTCTGCTTCCTCAGTGCGAGCCGTGCCCGTCATGCCGGCAAGCTTGGGATAGAGGCGGAAGAGGTTTTGGTAAGTAACGGTGGCTAGGGTTTGGCTCTCGCTTTGAATGGGCACCCCCTCTTTGGCTTCAATGGCCTGGTGCAGGCCATCCGACCAGCGGCGACCAGGGAGCACCCGCCCGGTGAACTCGTCCACGATCACCACCTCTTGGTTGCGGACGATGTAGTGGACATCCCGGATGAAGAGCTCCTTGGCCTTTACAGCGTTAAAGACAAAGTGCGCCCAGGGATCCTTAGGATCGAACAGATCCGAGACCCCCAGCAACCGCTCGGCGGCTTCAAAACCTTCGTCGGTGAGGATGATGTTGCGGGCTTTTTCGTCCACCTCGTAGTGCTCGTCGCGGATCAGCTCCCGCGCCACCTGGGCTGCTTTGAGGTACTTCTCGGAGGGACGGGACACCTGGCCAGAGATGATCAAGGGGGTGCGGGCCTCGTCGATGAGGATGGAGTCCACCTCGTCAATAATGCAGTAGTTAAAGGGCCGCTGCATCACTTCTCTGATGTCAGTGGCCAGGTTGTCCCGCAGGTAGTCAAAGCCCAGCTCGCTGTTGGTGCAGTAAGTAATGTCGCAGTGGTAGCTGCGCCGCTTCTCGTCGGTGGACATGCCCTCTTGCACCAAGCCAACCGTCAGGCCCAGGAAGCGGTGCACCTGGCCCATCCACTCCGAGTCTCGCCGGGCCAAATAGCCGTTGACAGTAACGATGTGAACCCCCTTCCCCGTCAGGCCGTTTAAGTAGGCCGGTAGGGTGGCCACCAGGGTCTTCCCCTCCCCCGTTTTCATCTCGGCAATCTGGCCCTCGTGCAGCACCATGCCACCAATGAGCTGCACGTCGTAGTGGCGCATGTTGAGAACCCGCTTGGCCGCCTCTCGCACCACTGCAAAAGCCTCGGGCAGGAGCTCGTCGAGGGACTCTCCTCTGTCTAGGCGCTGGCGAAACTCGGTGGTCTTGGCCCTGAGCTCTGCATCGGAAAGGGAGGCAATCTCGATCTCCAGCGAGTTGATCAGCTTGACAACAGGCAGGTACTTGCGGATCTTGCGCTCGTTGGGATCCCCGAGAAGCTTCTGTAGGGCTTGGAGCATGGGAAGCCTAGGCCAATAGAACGGGTATACGCAATTTTATCATTCCCCTCCCCTGGGCTTGGGCGGCCGGAAAGGGGCTGACCTGGTAGCCCAGCCAAGACGGCAGCGGCAGTTTGCTGCAGCAGAGGCAAAAGCGCTTGCGGACAAAGGCAAGAAGATGTCAGGCTAGGGAAGCAAAGCGATCCCAGGGCTTATGAATTTCTTGGGCGTCGGACTGCCGGAAATGCTGGTTATCTTTGCAGTGGCTCTCTTGGTGTTTGGGCCACGCAAGCTGCCAGAGATTGGTCGTGCCCTAGCCAAAACCTTGCGCAGCTTGCAGGATGCTGCCAGGGAGTTTGAGGCCCAGCTAAATCAGGAAGTCCAGGAGCTGGAAAAAGCCGCCCGCGCCTCTAGTCCCCAGACAGCCCCTGCAGCTCCGCTCAAAACCGACCCAGTTGCCACAGCCGATATGCCCACAAAGCCAGCTGTGGAGGCAGAGCCCAGGGCCGCCGCCTCCCCCTCCGAGGGATCTTCAAGCGTGGATGCTGCCTAGCCCATGCCCCGCTTCAACCCGCTCTGTCTCGGCATAAGGACAATCCTAACTATGCCCTGGCGAATGCAAAAGCCTGGCTGCAGCAGCACGGCCAAAACCCCTCGAGTTATTCTCAGGAGCTGTCCCCCGCCGACTCCTCTTCAGACGTTGGGACAGCCAGCCGGGGGGTTCTGGGTTGTTGCAAGAGCTCAAGACTGAAACCCCCTGGCCAGGGGCGCTTGCCCTCAGACCAATCCAAGTCCTAGGGTAAAGGGGCGAGCTCTTTGCACTTCTATGCCCACGGCTACCCTATTGGTGTCCTGTCCCGATCAAAAAGGCCTGGTAGCCAAGCTCTCCAACTTCATCTACAGCTACGACGGCAACATTCTTCACGCTGACCACCACACGGATCTCGAGGCAGGGTTGTTCCTAAGCCGCATCGAGTGGGATTTAGAAGGCTTTCGGCTAGAACGGTCGGAGATTGTTCCTGCCTTCTCCGGCATTGCCCGCGGGATCCAGGCCAACTGGGAGCTGCATTTTTCCGATACGCGCCGGCGCATTGCGGTGTGGGTTAGCAAGCAACCCCACTGTCTGTTGGATCTCATCTGGCGGCAGAGGGCTGGGGAGCTGCCGGCGGAGATCCCTCTGATCATCAGCAACCACCCCGACTTGGAGCCGCTGGCCCGCTCTTTTGGCATCGACTACTACCACATCCCCGTTTCTCCAGAAAACAGAGCCGAGGCAGAGGCCCGACAACTTGCCTTGCTGCAAGAATATCGCATTGACTTGGTGGTGCTGGCCAAATACATGCAGGTCTTGAGCGGGTGGCTGCTCCGCCAGGCGCCCCCGGTGATCAACATTCACCACTCTACGCTGCCTGCTTTTGCCGGTGCTAACCCCTACCAGCGTGCCCACCAGCGGGGCGTCAAGATCATCGGCGCCACCGCCCACTACGCCACCGAGGAGCTGGATGAAGGGCCAATCATCGAGCAGGACGTAGTGCGGGTGAGTCACCGCGACACGGTAGCTGACCTCATCCGCAAGGGCCGCGACGTGGAGCGCCTAGTCCTGGCCCGGGCCGTGCGCTATCACCTAGAAAATCGCGTCCTGGTGTACTGCAACAAAACGGTGGTGTTTGCCTAGGGAAACTGTCCCTTCCCCTTTGGGTGCAAAGGCCGAGCTCTGGAAAAGAAGCTGCTTTGCCAAACTGGAAAAAAGTCAGGCTAGAGGTGGGATTATGGCCTTTGATTGGTTTCGCCGTCGCTACACCGACTCCAAGGGTGAAGCAGAGTCCTCTCCCCAAAAGGCCGAGTCGGCAACTCCCCCAGCGGCAGAGCCGGCTGCCATGTCGCCAGAAGACTATTTGGCCTTTGCTAAAGCCGCCTATGCCAACCTAAAAGCGCGGGCTGCCGCCAAAGCTACTCAAGCAGAGGTTGTCTCCCCAGCCGCCCCAGAACCCCCTGCAAGCGAGGGATCCCAGCCCTCTGCTCCAGCAGCTACAGCACCTGAAGCCGCCTCTCCCTCATCGTCTCCTGAGCAGCCGGCTGCTGTCCCCTCCTTTTTTGATCTGGCTCCTCGCGCTGCCGAGCGCCTGCAGGCCCTAAAGGCAAGCGCCGTGGAGGAACCGGAGCCGATCCCTGCCAGCGTTGTTGCTCCTGCTGCCCCACCTCCAGAGTCGGCAGAGTCGGCGGCGGAAGAGCTGGTTTTCGACGAGGGCTTCCGCTGGTCAGCCGAGATCCTGGCGGCCCAAGGACGCAAGCCCGAAGAGATCTCCGTAGAAGAAATTTCCTGGCTGCAGAAGCTGCGGCGAAGTCTGGGCAAAACCCGCCTCAACCTGATCAACCAATTAAAGGCTCTAATGGGCCGGGGGCCTCTTGATCGGGAGGCGGTCGAAACCATTGAGACGATGCTGCTGCAGGCGGATGTGGGCGTTGAGGCCACCGAGCAGATCCTCCAGGCCCTGCAAAAACGCATGCGGGAGGAGGTAGTGCCTCCAGAGGAGGCGGTGAAGTACCTCAAGCAGCAGATGCGGCAGATGCTGACGGTAGGGGATCCCACCTTTGCGCCCCAGCGGGGCACGCTCAACATCTGGCTGATCGTGGGCGTGAATGGGGTGGGCAAGACCACCACCATCGGCAAAATTGCCCATGTGGCCCGCCAGTCCGGCTACCAGTGTCTAATTGCTGCTGCCGACACCTTCCGCGCTGCCGCCATAGAGCAGCTCAAGATCTGGGCAGAGCGGGCGGGGGTGGAGGTCATCGCCAACCCTTCCCCTAACGCTGACCCGGCCGCCGTGGTGTTTGATGCCATCACCGCCGCCAAGGCCAGAGGCACCGAGTTGCTCTTGGTAGATACAGCAGGCCGCCTGCAGAACAAGAAGAACCTGATGGAGGAGCTGGCCAAGATCCGCCGCATCATCGACAAGAAAGCTCCCGAAGCCAAGGTGGAAAGCCTCTTGGTTTTGGATGCTACCCAAGGGCAAAACGGCCTGCGCCAGGCCCAGGTGTTTGCCGAGGTGGCCAAGCTAACCGGCGTCATCCTCACCAAGCTGGACAGCACCGCCAAAGGAGGGATCGCCCTAGCTATTACCCAGCAGATGAACCTGCCTATCCGCTTTATTGGAGCTGGCGAGGGGTTGGAGGATCTAAGGCCTTTTTCCAGCTACGAGTTTGTGGAGGCTCTTCTTAGCGAATATTGAGCTCCTATTGGGTAAGGTGGTGGGGGGAGAGGAGATGGGTTTAGCCGCAAACGCTGCCAAGCCTCGCTCTCAAGTTTGGCTTTGGAGTGCTGTGGGGGTGGTGGCAGGTCTGGCCTGGGCAGGGGGGCGCACCGCTGGATCCAAGCCGGCTTGGCGTTGGCTCTTGCCCAACCCGTTCAGCAGCCAGGAGCGCTGCAGGAGTTTGTGGTCACCTTGGCCGAGGTGCTGTCGGGGATGCTGGGCTTTACCCTCTCAGTGGTGGCCATTGTGGTGCAGTTGAGTGCTGATCGCTTCACCCCCAAAGTTACCGAGTTGTTTCTGCGGGAGAAGACCAATTTCTACCTCTTCTCGTTTTTGATTTTGGCCAATGTAGTCAGTTTGTGGAGCTCGGTGGCCCTGGGTTTCTACGAGGATCCCCAGCTCCTGATTGGGCTAAACCTACTGCTGGGTACTGCCTCGTTTTTGGTGCTCATCCCCTACTTCAGCTTTGTGTTTCACTTCCTACAGCCGACTTCGATTATTCGCCGCATTGAGCAGCAGGTGCAGCAGGCGATTCTGGGGGCCTCCAGATGGGAACAGCGACAGCCCTCTGCCCTACAACCTTGCGCTGCCGCCCATCAGCGCTGCCTCTCGGCCTTGGATGAAATCAAAAGTATTGCCATCAGCGCCCTGCGCCAACGGGAGGAGGTCATCCTCCTGGAAGCCTTGGATAGCCTAAAGGCCCTGTGGATGTTCTATGCCCAGCACAAGGCACACCTACCCCGCTCCTGGTTTCTCTGGACGCCAGCGTGGATGAGGGGTTGCTGCGCCAAATCGAAGCGGAGGGATCCTGGCTGGAGCTGAAGATCCGGCGGCAGTATCAGGCCCTGTTTACTGAGGGCCTCAATGGCATGCGGCAAGCAAGTACTCTGGTGGCCATTCACACGCGGGAGCTGGGGATCCGCGCCCTGCAAAGCCGAGAGCTCCGGCTGGTCGGCTGGGTGATCAAGTTCTTCAACACCTACCTGCGGGCGGTGATCAACGCACGGGATATCCGCAGCGGCTACAACCTGCTCAAGCAGTACCGTTTGCTGGCCGAGGCCGCTTTGCGCCATCAGCAGTCGGCGTTGGTCTTGGAGATGGTCGGCCATTTTCGCTACTACAGCCTAGTGGCCTACAAGGCCGGCTTACTTTTCCTTTCTGAAACCTTTGGCTTTGACCTAGGGGTGCTGGCCCAACTCAGCTGCGCGCTGCAGTCAGAGACAACGGAGGCCATCCTACAAGTCCTGCTCCACCTGGACCAAGACCCGGAAAGCGAGCAGCAGGAAATGACCCTGCGCGGGATCCGGAAAACCCAGGCGCGGCTAGCAGCCTATTTCCTTAGCCGTGGGCGGGAGGATTTGGCCAGGCTGATCTATGAGGATATGCAACAGGAGCCTTTGGCCCGACTGCAGATCATCCGCCAGGAACTCTACTGCACTGCTTCTGAGTTTTGGGAGTTTACGGATCGGGCGGAGAACTTCTACTACCTGGAGCCTGCCCTTCGACCCTATGCCGAGCAGTTTTTCAGCTGGTTTCAGGGACTAACCTCTCTGCCAGCCAGCCTGGAGGGCGTTCCTGGATCCCTGGAGCTTCCGTAAAAAGAAAAGGCCAGATCTCCTTCTGCAGAGTCTAGTCTGGTTAGAGCCGCCACTTGGTGCCGTTCCAGAGGGCTTGTTCATGCGTCCCTTCGGCAACCCCAACCGTTTGGGCAGTGCTCCTCGCCGGGGATCCCTGCCCCCAGCTAGTTCTTTTGTGCAGTTTCGCCGCGACCCGCATCTGTTTTCCTTTTGGGCTTTGAGCCTATTGATCGTGGGCCTGGCAGTGCCGCTGTTTGTGCTCTCGGGAGCGGATCCCAGTTTAGCCGGCTGTGACGAGAGCTTTTACGCCCAGATGGCTCGCGAGCTGCTGCGGGGAGGCAACTGGCTGGGGCCAACTTTTCTGGGAGAGCCTTTTTTTGAAAAGCCTCCCCTGCTCACCTGGAGCGTGGCCCTCAGCTTTGCCCTTTATGGTGTCAACGAGTGGGCGGCGCGGCTGCCCGGGATCCTGGCGGCTTTGCTTTCCATCCCCCTCATCGGCTGGATTGGGCGGGCCTTTTTGCCAAGCCGGGCGGCCCTCTTGGGAATGGCAGTTTTGCCCCTGTGCTACCTCTGGGTGCAGCAGGGGCGGCTGGTGGGTCAGGATGTGCCTCTAACCTGCCTGGAGCTCCTGGGGATCCTAGGCCTAGTGAACGGCATCCGCGGCCACCGGCGCTGGTTCTGGTTGGCGGGAGTGGCCTTTGGACTGGGCCTTTTGATGAAGAGCGCCATGATCCTGCTGCCGGCGGTGGCTTTGATCCCCTACCTGTGGCAGCAGCGGCGGCACTGGCTGGGATCTGCCCAATTTTGGCTGGCAATTGGCCTGGGCTTGGGGATCTTTGGCCTGTGGCTAGTGCCGGCTGTAGGGGTGCACGGCCCAAAGGTGTTAGCTGCTTTGGTGGGGAAGGTGTGGGATCTGGGGCAAGAACCCTTCCATGCCGATGCCACCGGCTGGTATTACTTTTGGCACATCCCGATCCATGGCTTCCCCTGGACGGTTTTGGCCTTGGTGGGAGGCTGGCTGCTGCTGCGGCAAAAGCCGGGATCCACCCTGCTGGTTTGGTCTTTCCCCCTGCTGTTGTTTTTGCTCTTGCAGCTCTATCCCACCAAAACGCCCTACTACACGGTACAGCTCTATCCCTGGCTAGCTCTCCTAGCGGGGGTGGTTCTGGATCAAGCTCTGCCATTTCCGCTCCGCTCCGCCTTGCCGGCAACAGTAGGACGAGGCTCTCGCCGCGACAGACCCCATGTGGCCCAGGTGCTCTCTTGGGGGCTGGCGGCGGTGGGAACCCTGCTTTTGGGTTTGGGGCTGGCCCTCAAGCGGGACGTCGAGGGACTGGGTCTGCTCCAACCCCACGCTTGGCCATTGATGGCGATCGGCCTGTTGTATCTGCTCTTGCCAGCGATCTGGAGCTGGCGGCGGGTGCTGCACTATGCCGGCGAACTCTGGGTGGGCACGCTTCTAGCTGCCAGCCTCCTCGCCGTGGTCAGCATTGTCCTGCGGCCTGACTTCGGCAATTTCAATCCCGCCTTTGCCCAGATGGACTGGAGACAGATGCTGGGCTCTGCAGACCCTGATTTTCCCACGGTGGACATTGGCCGCAGCGGCCTAGCGGACGTCTGTCAGGCCCAGGCCCTTGCCTTCTACACCCCCAACCCAGGACGGTGGGTGGGTAACCGGGCCCTGCAAGCAGGGAAACATGGGGATTACCTGTGGGTCTCTCCTGTCCAAGCTCAGCAGATATCGATCCAGAATCTGGGGCTGCAGCCTTTGGCCGAGGTGGAGGGTTGGCAACTGGTGCGCCGCTTGAAAGCGGGGTAGTGGAGGTGAACTCTGCTGCTAGCTGAGGTCGTGGAAGCAGGCAGGTCACTTTGCCATGGGCAAGGTCGGATTCGAACCGACACGGTTTCCCGCCGCATTTTGAGTGCGGTGCGTCTACCAGTTCCGCCACTCGCCCAGCTAGATCCATTATCGTACTGAAGGGACAGAGGCCCGTCAACTTTGCTGCCCCAACCCGGCTGACAACTGGGAGCCAACGGGATCCATGCCCCTAGAGACCTGTTGAGGTTGCTCTTACTTTCTTCGTGGGGAGAGGGCTCCTAGCCTTCTGATACTCGTCGCTCTTTTGGGGCATTCTAGGTCTAGAACTAGCGGTTTGCAAGGGATCCCCTATGATTCGACTTTTGGTGGCTGCTGCCGCGGTGCTGGTGGGCTTTCTGCTGGTCAACCGCCTCTACCGCAACCCCTTGAGCTCGGAGCCAAGGCCGGAACAGGCCAGTCCCGAGGCCGCCCAGCAAGGGATCCCGCAGGGAGGGCCGCTGCAGATCTACCAGTCGCGGGATCAACTGCAACAAACCCTCAACCAAGGAGCCACCGCTACCCAGCAGCAGGTGGAAGCCATTGAGCAGTCCTTGGGCAATTGAACTGGGGCTTGCGAAGAGAAAGCAGCCAGGACAGGAGGGTGGAAGGCTTGGGCAGATCTCCCAAACGCGCTAAAGTCGAGAATGCGGCAATTGCTATAGACAGTCCATGCGGATCCCTCCTGTTACTCCAGAGAAAGCCGACAAGCAACTGCAGAAGGTTTACGAAAGCCTGGAAAAAACCTACGGCACTGCCCTGAACCCCTTGCAGGTAATGGCCCACAAGCCTCAACTGATGCGGGCGGTGATGAACCTCTATGGGGCGCTGCACACGCAAAATCCCAACCTGCCTGAGGAGCTAAAAGAACTGATCAGCATCCGCATTGCCCAGATCAACGGCTGCCGCCACTACTGCCTGCCCTACCACACCCTGCAGGCGCAAAAACTGGGGGTTCCCCCAGCCAAAATTGCAGCGGTGGCGCAGGCCCGCACCAGCTCCCTCTACACTGAAGCCGAGAAGCTAGCCATCGAGTACGCCGAGCGCATGACCGTGCCCAGCATGGTGGTGACCGACAGCTTCTTTGCCCGCCTCAAAGCTATTTGGTCAGACGAAGATCTGGTGGAGCTCTCGGCCTGGATTGGCTTCATGAACTTCTGGACCAAGGTCATCGCCGCTTTGGATGTGCCTCTGGATCCCGTTTTTGCCGAGCAACTCCAGGCCTCCTAGCTGGCCGCTAGAAGTCTCCCCTAAGCCCAATCGTCTCGGGTGGTAAAGCTGCGGTCGTACACCTGGCCGAGGGCGTGGATTTGGCGAGTGCGGGCGAATAGATCTTCTTCGCTGAGGCCCCACCGCTCCAGGATCTGATCCAAATCTCGCTGTAGATCCCAGGCGCCGGGGAAACCATGGTAACGGATGCGCAGACGGGCCACTTCCGCCAGCGCCCAATCGGAGGGAGGGCCCTCCTGGGCCATCAGCTCGTTGAGGAGAGCTCGATCGATGTGGTATTGCGGGTGTTGCTGCTCGCGTCGAGAGGAGCCATTGGCAGAAGAACCGGTCATCGCCCTCCCTCCTTTTTCACCACTTTAGCCAAGGCCAATGGCGAGGATTGGGATCCTTGATGTCTAAAGCCATCGAGGAAAAGTGGGAAAGCCGCTATACTGCAATTGTTGCAGAGTATGAACCTCATTGCGGAGGTGGTGGCCATGCCCATGCCTATGATCGAGACTCGTACCGATCGGATGCTGCTCAACTTTGGGCCGCACCACCCTTCCATGCACGGGGTCTTGCGCTTGCTGGTCACCCTCGATGGTGAAAACATCGTCGACTGCGAGCCCGTGATTGGCTATCTGCACCGCGGCATGGAAAAAATTGCCGAAAACCGCACCGTGGTGCAATACCTGCCCTACGTCTCCCGCTGGGACTATGGGGCTGGCATGTTCAACGAGGCCATTACTGTCAACGCCGTCGAGAAGCTGGCCGGGATCAGCGTGCCCAAGCGGGCTAGCTACCTGCGGGTGATCATGCTGGAGCTAACCCGCATCACCAACCACCTACTTTGGTTTGGCCCTTTCTTGGCGGACTTGGGCGCCCAAACCCCCTTCCTCTACGCCATGCGGGAGCGGGAGTGGATTCTAGACCTGTTTGAAGCCGTCACCGGCATGCGCCTCATCAACAACAACTACTTCCGCGTCGGGGGCGTGGCGGTGGATTTGCCCTACGGCTGGACGGAAAAGTGCTTGGACTTTTGCGAGTACTTCCTGCCCAAAGTGGATGAGTACGAACGGTTGGTTACCGACAACCCCATCTTCCGGCGGCGGCTGGAAGGGGTGGGGGTCATTTCCAAGGAGGATGCCATCAACTGGGGCCTCTCTGGACCCATGCTGCGGGCCTGCGGCGTCAACTGGGATCTGCGCAAAGTAGACCACTACGAGTGCTACGACGACTTCGACTGGGAGGTGGCCGTTTACCCCGAAGGGGACTGCCTAGCCCGCTATCGGGTGCGCATGAAGGAGATGCGCGAGTCCTGCAAAATTGTCCAGCAGGCAGTGAAGGCCCTGCCCGGCGGCCCCTTTGAAAATCTGGAAGCCAAACGCATGCTGGAGGGGCCAAAGTCGGAGTGGAATCAACTGGACTACCAGTTCATCAGCAAGAAGCCCTCGGCCAACTTCAAGATCCCCAAAGGGGAGGCCTACGTGCGGGTGGAGAGTGCCAAAGGGGAGCTGGGGATTTACATTGTTGGCGACGACAATGTCTGTCCTTGGCGCTGGAAGATTCGTCCGCCTGGCTTTGTCAACCTCCAGGTGTTGCCTCAGCTGGTTCGCGGCATGAAGGTGGCCGATATGATTGCCATTCTGGGCAGCATCGACATCATCATGGGGGAGGTGGATCGCTAAGATACTCTAGGAAAGCGAGGACAAAGGCGATGGCCTGGGCGATCCTAGTTCTGCCGCTCCTGATTGTTGTAACCATTGCCGCAATTATTGGCCCCAAGCAATGGGCCAAGTACCAAGAAGAAAGGCGTCGCCGTGCCGAAGAGTTATCCGATGCCCGCCTCCAGGCCATCATTCAACAGGAGCTACGCCGCCGCCACCGCCCTCCCCAGTCGGATCCCAACGGCAAGACCTAATTAGCAGTATTTGCAATCCACTGTCTTTAGGGAGCTACTTGACTCCATGACCACTGCTGGCATCGACTTGCAGCACAGCTTTGAGATGGCCCTACAAAACTTGGGCCTAAGCCCAGGCGCTGCCCACGCTCTATGGGTACCTCTGCCCATGGTGCTCATGGTTATCGCCGCCACCTTGGGAGTGATGGTCATGACCTGGCTGGAGCGCAAGATCTCGGCGGCGGCCCAACAGCGGATTGGCCCCAACATGGCTGGGCCCCACGGGGTACTGATCCCGATTGCCGATGGCATCAAGCTCTTAACGAAGGAAGATGTACTGCCCAGCCTAGCTGACCCAGTTTTGTTCACGCTGGGTCCCATCCTGGTTTTTCTGCCCGTCTTTCTGTGCTATCTGGTGGTTCCCTTCGGCCAGAATCTACTGATCTCCAACATCGCCATCGGCGTCCTTTTTCTGATCGCCACCTCCAGCGTGCAGCCCATTGGCTTGTTGATGTCCGGCTACGGCTCCAACAACAAGTATTCCCTGCTGGGGGGTCTGCGGGCGGCGGCCCAATCGATTAGCTACGAGCTGCCCTTGGCCCTGTCGGTGCTGGCGGTGGTGCTGATGAGCAACGGCCTAGACACCGTGGGGATCGTGGAGCAGCAAAGTGGCCTGGGGATCCTTAGTTGGAACGTCTGGCGGCAGCCGATTGGCTTTGTCATTTTCTTGATCTCGGCGCTGGCAGAGACGGAGCGGATTCCCTTTGACCTACCGGAGGCCGAGGAAGAGCTGGTGGCTGGCTACCACACCGAGTACTCCGGCATCAAGTTTGCCCTGTTTTATCTAGGCTCCTACGCCAACCTGCTGCTGGCTTCTCTAATCGCGGCAGTGCTGTACCTGGGGGGCTGGTCCTTCGTGGTGCCGGTAGAAGCTATTGCGGCGTGGATGGGGATCCCGCTAGACAATCCCTTTTTGCAGATTGCAGCCGCAGCCTTGGGCATTGTTATGACGATGGTCAAGGCCTTTATCTTTGTGTTTTTGGCTATCCTCTTGCGCTGGACCGTGCCGCGGGTGCGCATTGACCAGCTCTTGGACTTGGGGTGGAAATTTCTGCTGCCCGTCTCGTTTGTCAATTTGCTGTTGACGGCAGCTTTGAAGCTGGCCTTCCCAACCTTTTTCGGGGGTTAATGAAAGTAGAAGCAGCAAGGGAGAGGAAATAGGTCATGACTTTTCTAAAGCGCGTTGGCGAATACGTAAGCGATGCCTTCAAGGCTGCTAAGTACATTGGTCAGGGGATGGGGGTCGTCTTTGACCACATGAACCGCCGGCCCGTGACTGTTCAGTACCCCTTTGAGAAGCTGATCCCCTCTGAGCGCTTTCGGGGACGTATCCACTTTGAGTTTGATAAATGCATCGCCTGTGAAATCTGTGTTCGGGTTTGCCCCATCGACCTGCCCGTGGTGGACTGGGTCTACAACACCGAGCTGAAGAAAAAAGAGCTCTACAGCTACAGCATCGATTTTGGAGTATGCATTTTCTGCGCCAACTGCGTAGAGTTTTGCCCCACCAATTGCCTCTCGGTTACCGAAGATTATGAGCTAGCCACCTACGACCGCCACGAGCTGAACTACCATCAGGTGGCGCTAGGCCGCTTGCCCTCTAAAGTAACAGAGGATCCAATGGTGACACCTCTACGGGAGTTTGCCTACCTGCCCAAGGGGGTGATCGATCCCCACGATCTGCCTGCCGGATCCCAGCGAGCTGGGAAGCGACCCGAAGAGATTTTGGCAGAGATGAGAGCGGCTAAAGCAGCAGAAGCAAAAGAGGACAAAACTGCTGCAGAGCAGTCTAACTAAGTAGGCATAGGCAGCTCTCTTGAGTAGTTGACAAGACGCCTTCTTCACTCCAAGAGGCTTGGGCCCAGGCTAATTCCCTCTCTTTGTTGCCGTTCTTGTTTGTGCTGCGGGCGCAGATTGCAAACGGCAACACTTCATCCTTGACAGCGACCGAGGTCTTCACCCCCTCTCTAGGAGACAGAAATCGTCAGCAAAAGCCGGTAAGAAAGGCGACCGGCTGCCACCTAGCGCCTTCTAAGTGGAAATCGAGTGCCCTTCTGGAGCCAACCCCAAGCTAGTTCACCGAAATGGCAGGGCCGAGGTTGAAGTAGGTGGTGCTGCCAGGGTTAGTGGTGTTGTCGAAGATTGTAAGGGTAGTACCGCCGACCCTGATCGGCCCAGGTGAAGGAATGGCGGGAGTCACCCGGATCTGGCCGCCAAAGGGGATGGTAAAGGAAGTGGGGAAGATAACCACGTCCCCAGACACCGAGGTGGAGGTGGCAATTACTGTGCCATCTGCTTGTCGAATGGTTACTGTGGCCCCTGCGGGCAAGCCCGGGATCGTAATCCGCGGGCCAGCAGGAGTGGGCGTGGGGGTGGGTGTCGGTGTCGGCGTGGGTGTTGGAGTTGGAGTGGGCGTGGGAGTAGGTGTCGGCGTGGGCGTTGGAGTTGGAGTGGGCGTGGGA